>JAJZYZ010000064.1 GCA_021797815.1 Bacillota bacterium | reverse complement strand
AAACTATAGCGCGGCTACGTAGGACCATAGACGTTCCGACCTCCGCACGGGAGCGCACGGGATCCTTCGACATCGCCGTCCCTTTTTCATGCGGCGGGGTGCCGCTGCGCGGCATGGGGAACTATGGGAACAGGTGCGGCAACGATGGAGGACTGTCGGACGGGCCGCCGACCGTCGACCGATAACGCGTTAGGGTCCGCCAGGCGTGGGCGCCACAGTCGCATTCGGCGAGTCTCCCCTGCCGTGGTGCCTGAACTCCTGCGAGCGGCTTCCGTTACCCCTGCCCCGCACCGCCCCGATGGCTCCGTCGTTCGCAGGGGATCCCGGCCGAGTCGCCGCGGAGATCGAGGGCGGCCGGGCACTAAGGTGAAGAGAGGTACTACCGCATCCGACCAGGCCGTCGAGGACACGTCGCGACCTGGATGGCGCTGGGACCGGGTGGTCCGAAACTGAAGGGTCAGAAGCTCGACCTGACCGCGATTCGTCCTGGTGAGCGCGGACCCCAGTGTCCGACGCCCTAGCTGTCTTCTAGGTGTTGTCAAGAAGCGTCCGGTCGACCGCCGGCTGCGGGTGGTGTGGATCGCGCTGGTACCAGTAGGCGACCGACGCGATGTCGTCGCGAAGCGGGAGGTACTGGCCGTCGGGCCCCCAGCCGAGACCTTGCACCGTCACTCGCAGATCCTGATGGAACAGGACGGGGTCGGTGAGATGCCAGCGATACATCCCAAACCGTGTCTGGCTCCGGTACAGCCCGTCGGGCCGGATGACCTGATGAAGTCCCGTGTACGGGCCGGTGAACGAGCCGTACTGCCCCATCGGCTCCTCGAAGTTCCAGGCACCCCCGAAGTAGTCCTCGGTCCCGGTGCCGGCAATCGAAGGATACGTCCGATCCCCGTCGATAAAGAAGTGGACCTCGCCTTCTCCCCACCAGCCGGTGTGGTTGCTCTGCCAGGCCAGATAGGTGCCGATGTAGTGCCCCTCCCCCTCGACCCCGTCAATGATGACGTGAGGGGCCCGCTCCGGCAGCGGATGGCTCCTCCTCCAGGCCGCATGAAAGTAGGCCTGATCCGGGGAAATCTTGTCCGCCAGTCCGTCTATCGAGAAATACACGACAGCGTCCTCCGGCCCCACATTCCTCAGGGTGACCCGGGCCCGCCGGCTGAATGGCATGGGGAAGTAGGCATTAAAGCCCCCGCGGGGGTTCACGGCCACCGCGAGCGACCGGACCTGGCTCGGCTCCCCCCACCCGTTTAGGAAAAAGTCACCGACCGGAACTTGAACGGAAGGCTCCGTCTCCTCATCCCACCAAATCTGGAGGATGAGAGAGCGCCAGTGACGGTGGTGCGTGGTGAGCCACAGGTGTTGGATGGTCGCGGGGCCCTCGATGTCAGCCAGGGTTGCCTCGGTGCCCGACGCAATCGAGACTGAAGGTGATATCTTCCAGCCGGGGCCGAGATGGCGCGCGTGCCGCGCACCGGTCCCCTCAGTCGCACGTGCGCCGCCGCCCTTTTGCCCAGCGGGGTTTTCCGCGCTGACGGAAAACGACTGGCCGGAACGCAGCCGCGACCACTCCGCACCATCGATCGTCACCTGTCACCCACTCCTTCCAGCACCAGGGGAAGGGCCTCTTCCGTCTCCGTTGACAGTTGACCACAGCCGTGCCCAGACGAGAAGGTGTCCACGATATTGACGTAGGTCCAGAAAGCACTCGGGACCGACTGCGCCTCCGGTTCGCGGTCGAGTGTCACGGCGCGCCCCCGGAACATTTATAGGCCGCTCGGTCGTCACGGGGTCGTCCGTTGTCCCACTCCTCCGCGAGAGATCCCCACCAACAACGCGGCGGGTATAGAAAACAACGCGGGGAATAAGACTAAGCCTTCGGTCACCAGAAGCCGCCACTCGCGCCGGACCATCACGCCGGGTCCATGTCTCTTTTGATGGCCGTCATCACGACCACCCCGACGAGGCCGTATCGCGCCCGCCCGTACGCCCTTCCGGCCCACCTGGTCGCGGAATCTGGGTCCGTGGCCACTTGGGCTTCGCGTAGGGCTCCTCGACTGACGACCACTCGGGGTCATCGGACCCTTTCTCCGAGGCCGCAAAGACCTGTGACGCTCGAACAGCATCAGACCATACTCGAGGCATGGCGCCGATACGGGAGCTGGTCCCGACGGAGGTTCATACATGGCCCGATGCGGGGTAGGGGGCGAGAGATTTGATCGAACGCCCGGGGCGGCGATGCGTGACTCGTCGTCGCGTGATTCCCCGTGACGAAATCGTCGGAGCGCGGTTGCTTGAATGACGGGTGCATCCACGATGGTCAAAGCGTAAGGGGCGGGCAGCCGGTGCGCCGCCGGGCGCACCGGCAGGACACGTCAGCTCCGGCGAGATGCGCTGGCAACGGCCGAAGCTCCGCGACCGCTAGCTGCGGATGCGTACGGAGCTTCCGTCCGTGGTGGATCCTCTAACATGCGCCGGGGGTCGCGATCGTCTATGGTCATCGTCGTTGTGAGCTTGACGGCATTGGCTCAAACCCTGAGCCGGTGGCCCTGCCGCGAGGAGTGGACCACCTGGAAGGACCGGCCCTGCAGCGTGGCTTCTGCCTACCGGCGTACACGCACGGCGAGTTGGGAGGCGCTGTGCGGGCTTGCCATCTCGCTTGCGGGCGACTCCCCTTGGGAGCAGCCCCTCAAAGTAGCCTGGACAATCTCGGATGTCTTTGACCCGGTCAGTGCCGTCACGGTCAGCGAGGTGAGAGGGCCAGGCGTAATGTGCAGTGTCTGTCACCGGCGGTTCATGGTCTGGGGTGAATATTCCCGCGTCACAGACGATATGCCGCGCCGTCTTACAGGGCTTTGGTGCGCCCAGCATCTGCCCCCCGGACAGCGCCCCCGGACACCCACTCGCCGTCCTGTTATCCGCCGGCGCGCCGCGGGGGGCGTTCCAGCCAGCCGGTACCAATGACCACGTGTAGGCGGGGTGCGCCAGAAACCCGCCGGTCGTTCGTCACAGAACCCCCGGAATGCTGCCTGGACCCGATGGACGGCGTTTCCGCGGCCGGTTCTCCGAACCCGTTCATGTACGGCCCCGGCCGTGAGCCAACGCTGGCGGCCTCATGTGATCGGTCCGCTCGCCTGCGTTGAACGAAGGGCTCCCGTGCAACCGCCCACAGCGTTCATCGGGACCCGATCACGGAATCGTAATGTTAGTCGCTTTCGGCCCTCCCTCCCACCAGACGAAGGGAGGCAGCGCCTCTCCCGCCGCCTTGGTGTCGGTGTTGCCTAAAAGCTGGTCCGGGCCGGTGCCCGACACGCCCTTTTGGCCGTATTGCCACACGATGCTGTGCGTGGCGGGGTCAATCACCACGACCCGATAATTCTGGTCGTCCGAGACCAGAAAGTTCCCGTTCGGGAGCCGGTTGATTGAGGAGGCGTGGTTCAGAGAACCGGGACCCGTGGCGGGCGCGTACGACCAGACAATCTTTCCCGCCTGGTTCACGACGAAGAGGCCGGCCGGGTTGCTGTAGCTGGTGAGCGCATATAGGCCCGGCCCAACCGGCATCGCATCGGAGGGATAGACGATGGCCGGCGGCAGATCCACGTGCCAGACCAGCGCCCCGGTCGGACTGACCATCAACAGCTGCTGCGGGAGTCCGGACTTCGCCCCGTCGGTGATAAGCACGTCGCCGTTCGGCAGCGCCACCGCGTTATTGGTCCAGTACAGGTAGCCGGGGGCGGTGCTCTCGACGCCGGTATGGCCGTATTGGTACAGGATCCGCCCTGTCTTGACGTTCACCACCAGCGCGCGCTCATTGCCGGGGTCGGTGATGAGCACATCGCCGTGGGGAAGCGCGTAGGAATCCTCTGGAATGTAGAGATAGCCGGGGGCGCTTCCCGTCACCCCCTCGTGCCCATATGTCCACAGAATCTGGCCTGTCTTGGGCGACACCGCATAGACGAACTGCCGGGCGTCCGCATTCACGATGAGCGGGCCCCCGTTGGGACTCGGGTTCACATCGTCCGGCGACGGCACGTGGGCCGTCCAGACAATCTGGTGGCGCACGTTGACGGCGATGATCCGGTTGGCGGCTTCGTCGGCGATGTAGATGTCTCCCCGAAAGGGTGTCGAAGAACCACCGAGAGTGTACGCCTTGGCGTGTGAATGGGAGGCCTGGTGGTGGTGGGGAGATTTGGACCCCGCCACCGGGGACGGAGCCGTTGACCGGCGGGCCGGGGCTGTCCCCTTTGTAAGGAGCGACCGTCCGCCCGCAACCACGACGACTATTACGCCAATGACAACCAGCATTCGTCCCCAGTGAAGGCGATAACGCATGCACTTCTCCCCCGACGTCCATGGTCGATCCCGCTCCGCATGCCCGCAGATTACAGCGGGCTTCCACCAACCTGACGCCCACGGAACGACTGGTCCGTCAAGATGTCGTCCCTATCGAAGAAGCGGCGGTCCGCCTCCACGCGATCCATCAACCGGTGCCAGTCACGATCCACGGTGTCCTGGATCGCGGCCTTCTCATCGGGGCCGAGGTGTCGGAACCGAGTCTGTGTGGCCAAAAAGCGATCCACGCTTTGTCTTGGGTCCGGTTCGTACGTAAGCCGGTATCGCCCCTCAATCACCTCGTAGAGCGGCCACAGGCCGGTTTCGACAGCCTCTCTCACCACCGCAATCCCTTCGCGGGCCGTAAAGCCCCAGCCCAGCGGGCAGGGCGTCAGTACATTCAGAAAGGCGGAACCGCCCATCTGGACCGCCCTTCGGACCTTGCGGCTCAAGTCGGCGAAGTCGACCGCCGAGGCCTGGGCCGCGTAAGGGATCTGGTGCGCGGCCACGATGGCCGTAAGGTCCTTGCGCCCGCGCGGACTCCCGGAATGCGCCTGCCCCACGGGCGTGGTGGCGGTGCGGGAGCCCATGGGTGTCGCCCCCGAGCGCTGGATGCCGGTATTCATATAGGCTTGATTGTCGTAACACACGTAGAGGAACCGGTGCCCTCGGTCGAGGGCACCGGACAACGACTGCAGGCCGATGTCGTAGGTGCCCCCGTCGCCGCCAAATACGACGAATGTCGGACTCTCGACCGTATAGGCGCCACCCCGCCGCCGCAGCGCCCGGTCGGCAGCCTCGATCCCGCTCATGACCGCGGCGGCGTTTTCGAAGGCGACATGAAGCCACGGGACGTTCCAGGCCGTCTCGGGGTACCGGGTCGTCGCCACCTCAAGGCATCCGGTGGCGTTCACGACCACGACCGGGCCGTCGATACTGTTCAGGACGGTCCGCACCACCATCGGAATGCCGCAGCCGGCGCACAGGGCGTGTCCGCCCAGGAAGCGAGGTTCCGCCTCTTCGTGCTCCGCCATCGCCCGGATGGAACGCGGGAAGACGGGTTCCGTGATGTGTGTGCTCATAGCGCACCTCCGGCGATTCCAAGATGGGACGCGGCGTTGGCCGGAAGGTCCTCGCGGCCTTCCACGACCGTCATGACGGCCTCGACGCTCAGATCACGGCCGCCGAGTCCGAAGACGAGGCTCCGACACGAGTTGCCACGGATCCGGGCCGCCACCTCGAGAAACAGCGGTGGCCAGGACCCGGGTGACAGGGCCCGGTCAAACACCAACAGCAGCTGGCCGGGTGAGATTTCCTTGCGCAGAGCATCCTCCGGAAAGGGGCGAAACATCCGAAGCTTCAAAACGCCTACGCGGAGCCCTCGTGCGCGAAGCCGGTCGACCGCGTCTTTCATCGTGCCGACGACCGATCCCATGGCCACCAGGACCACCTCCGCATCCTCGGTCCGGTACGTTTCCACCGCTGACAGTTCACGGCCGCTCACCCTGGCGTAGTCGCCCGCAAGCGTCAGGAAACGTCCGCCCGCCTGTCGCGTAGCGGCCTCTTCCTGCGCCTTTTGCGGAAAGTAACTGTCAGGCATCGAGAAGGCGCCCTGGGTCGTGGGCCGGCCCGGGTCCAAGAGCGGGTAGGGAACGTGATACTCGCCGACAAAACCGCGCACCAAGGCATCATCCAACAGGCGGACCGGTTCCGCCGCATGCGTGGTGATGAATCCGTCCTGACCCACCAGCACCGGCAGCATCACCGCCGGGTCCTCGGCCAGACGGGTCGCGATAACGGTGAGGTCGTACGCCTCCTCCGCCGTTTCCGCAATCAGGATCACGGCGCCCGAATCGCGGGCCAGCATGACGTCGGAGTGATCCGCGTGAATATTGATAGGGCCGGAGAGAGCCCGCATGCCCACAGCCATGACAAAAGGCGCACGGAGCGCCGCCGCGATGTAGAGAACTTCGATCATATAAGCGAGACCCTGAGATGCCGTGGCGGTGACCGTGCGCGCGCCGGCCAGTGCGCTGCCCACCACGGCGCTGAGGGCCGAATGCTCAGACTCCATCAAGAGAAGTTCAGTGTGCACCCGTCCGTCAGCCACGTACTGGCTGAAGGCCTCGATGATCGGGGTCTGGGGGGTGATCGGGTAGACCGCCATGACGTCGGGATCGATCTGGCGCATCGCTTCTGCCACCGCCTCGGCGCCTGTCACCAGCCGCGCGTCCGGACTGGGCCGCGATGTCCGGCAGCCTTCCTGCTGCACCTCTTGCTGTTCTTGTTTAGACATCAGGCTCACCGCCGCTTTCGTCGACCATCGCCAGAGCCTCCTCCGGACACACCGCCACGCAGATCTCGCAGCCCTTGCACAGGGACAGGTCGATGGCGTCGATCCGTCCGAGCCTGGTCGTGATGGCGCGATCGGGACAGTAGATCCAGCACAGCAGGCAGTGCACGCACGCGGTCCGGTCCAGCGCCGGGTACCGTCCCGTGCGCCAGGAGCCGGTCGTCGGGCGATTCTCGAGGTCCGGGCTGATGCGACCGCCGGGCCGTTCCGGAAACAGCACCGGGCTCACGATGCCTTCTCCGCATCCCGGACGAATCGATAACCGGCCATAACCGCCCGCTCCGTGGCCGCCATCGCCGCCGCACTGAGCCTTCGTCCAAACAGTTCCTGCACCGCGACCGTGAGCGACGACTCGCCGCCGCGGCCCAGAACGGCGCGGACAGCGCCCACCATCACCACGTTGGCGTATCCCGCCCCGGCCTCTCGAGCCAGGCGATCGGCCGGCACGGCCATCACCATGTCACGATGCCAGTCGGTCTCCACGGGGACCTCGGGGGCGTTCAGCAGCACGAGCCCACCGGAACCGAGGCCGGTCCACACCTCCTGCTCGCGCCACAGCGATCGGTCCAACACCACCACCAGCGTCGGGTGCGTAATGGCATCGTGGCGCCGGATTGGGGTTTCGTCCGCCCGGTTGTACGCCACCATGGGTGCCCCGCTCCGTTCCGGTCCGTACTCCGGAACTGCCTGCACCCACCACCCCTCGCCCACCTGGGCCAGGGCCAGGAGGCGCGAGGCGGTCTTGATGCCCTGTCCGCCACGTCCGTGCCACCGCACTTCAATCATGAATCTCACCGCCCCGAATCCCCGCGTCCCGGCCGGCCGTCGCCACACCGGGCGCGCTCAGCTCGTCCCGTCCGAGATTCACGCCCTCGTCGAACGCGGCCAGATTGGCCGCGACGAGAGCGGGCTTGATGCGTTCTTGCAGCACCTCTCGCAGGCTCTTCACACTCACCACCTGCGTGACCGCCTGCAAGGTTCCGAGCGCCATCATATTGGTGACGACTTCGTCACCCAGTTCGCGTGCCCGGGCGCGCCAGGGAAAGCTCCGGACCTCAGGATCGCCCGGCTCCCGCGCCACCGCGGTCACGTCCACCAGCCGGAGAGCGCCGGACGCCACCTGCGTGCCGTACTTGAGCCACCCGCCCCGCGACAGACAGAGAAGGATGTCGGCCTGTTCCACTTCCGGAAACGCAATCGGCCGATCTGACAGGATCACGTCAGCTCTGGTGGCGCCGAGCCGGGCTTCGGGTCCGTACTCCTGTGTCTCGGTAACCTGTCGCCCGTCGCGCATGGCGGCGTCGGCCAGGATCGCTCCGGCCAGCATGATTCCTTGCCCGCCGCGACCGGTGAGGCGGATGCGGATAGTGTCTGAGAGCTTCATGCCCTTGTCCTCACGGAGTTCTGGCCGGTGAGGTCACCGTAGGCGGGGAGGTCATCGTCCCGAAAGACGCCGGTCTTCCAGCCATGCTGATCATCCGACGGTTCCCCCGTCATGTCGCGTTCCCACACCAGCATGGCCGGCGCCTCCCCGAGACGATTCAACCGGCCGTAGTAGGTGGGGCACTGGGTTATGATCTCCACCATCGAAAACCCGCGGTGGCGGATGGCCCGCTCGATGTAGAGCGGCATCTCCTGCACATCGAATGTGGTGGTGCGGGCCACAAACGTCGCCCCCGCCGCCATGGCCAGCTCCACCGCGTCAAATGACCGCTCGGTGCTGCCTGAACCGGGAGACGTGGACGTACGGGAGCCCGTCGGAGTCGTCGGGGCGGCCTGGCCGCCTGTCATGCCATAGATCGCGTTATTGAAGAGCAGCAGGGTGACATCGAGATTGCGGCGAGCGGCATGGATGAAGTGATTGCCGCCAATCGCGAGGCTGTCGCCGTCCCCCGAGGTGACCACCACCTCCAGATCCGGCCGCGCGAGCTTGAGCCCGGTCGCGAATGCCAGCGCCCGTCCGTGGGTCGTGTGCAGGGCATTTGTAGCCAGGTAGAACGGCGTGCGCCCGCTGCAGCCAATGCCGCCCACAACCACCACATCTTCCGGTTCGCGCCCGATCCGCGCCAGCGCCATGGCCAGTGCCTGCACGATGGAGCCGTTGCCGCACCCGGGACACCAGACCGTGGGCAGCAACTCGCGCCGCAGGTAACGGTCGACACTCTCCCCGAACCTCGGCATGGAGACCTCCTTCTTGGGCCCGATATCTGGACCCGACCCCGCGGCGCAGACTCTGGGCTACGACCTCACGGACGCCGTCAACGCCTGCAGCCGCCGGGCAATAACGTCGGGGGACAGAAGGAGCCCGTCGGCACGGCCCAGATGGGCGACGTGCGTGCGCCCGCCGACGACCGCCCGCACCGGCATCACCAGCTGTCCTAGATTCATCTCCACCACCAGAAGACCGTCAACCTGCTCCGCGGCCTCCAGAAGCGCGGCCTCCGGCAGCGGCCACAGCACGTCAAGCTTCAGGAGTCCCGCCCGTTCCCCTTCGGCCCTGAGGGTCTCGACGGCCGCATGCGCGGCCCGGGCCGTGATGCCGTATGCCACCACCGCCACGGTCGCGTCGTCCATGCAGTACCGCTCCACGCCCTGAGTCAGGCTCGGGTCCTCGGCAATGCCCGCGATCGCATCCTTCAGCATGCGCTCGGTGGCCTGGCCCGCACCGGTGCGGGGCCAGCCGTCCTCCCCGTGTGACAACCCTGTCACCACGATCGGAGAGGGGCCCCCGAAGGGAGTGAAGGGATGCGCACCGAACGGGGGCTCCGTGCCGGACGATCCTGGCCATGGATTCAACGCGGGTTCCGGGAGCGGTGGCAGTTCCACCGGCTCACGCATGTGGGCGATGACCGCGTCCAGCAGCACTACGACCGGCGTCCGATGGCGCTCGGCCAGCTGGAAAGCCTTCCGTGTAGTCGTGTAAGCCTCGCGCACCGATGAGGCGGTCAGGACAATGGCCGGTCGGTCCCCATGGGTCCCGTAGCGCGCCTGCATGACGTCGCCCTGCGCGGGCAGGGTGGGAAGGCCCGTCGATGGACCGCCGCGCTGAACATCTATCACCACACAGGGCGTCTGGGTGATGGCCGCGTAGCCAATATGCTCCTGCATCAGGGAAAAACCGGGGCCGGAGGTGGCCGTCATGGCCCGCGCGCCGCCCCAGGCGGCTCCCACCACGGCCGCCATCGCCGCCAGCTCGTCTTCCATCTGCAGGAAGACGCCCCCGCGGGGCGGAAGACGCCGGCCCATCTCTTCGAGGATCTCCGTGGCGGGGGTGATGGGGTAGCCGGCGTAAAAGTCACATCCGCCGGCCAACGCCCCCTGAACCGCGGCCTCATTGCCCATCACCATTCGCAGCGCCATCGAACAGCCCTCCGTTTCTATCCCGGTCTAGCCTGGCCCCTCTTGACCGAGCCCGGTACTGCTGTGCGGGGTCAGGACAAACACGAAGTCTGGACAACGGGCGGCACACAGGCCGCAGAACGTGCATTGATTGATGTCGGTGACGGTCACCAGGTCCTCCTCGTCGAGGACCAGAATCGCGGCCGGGCACGCATCGAGACAGAGCTTGCAGCCTTTGCAGTACGCGCGTCGAACAGTCAGACGGGCCGAGCCGGCTACGAAATCGACGGTGTCGCCGATCGCCTGATCGGTGGTCGAGGATGGTGTGGGAGTCATCGGACGGCGCTCCCCAAGAGCGCCTCTTCCACCCCGTGTGTGGCCACCCGGGCCAGATGCACGGCCTCCACCACCGTGTCGCCACCGTTCACCGCATCACCCGCTGCGAAGACCCGCGGCCGGCTGGTGGCACCATTCATGGGATCCACGAGAATTCGCGTCCCCAGCATCTCGAGCCCCGCCACTTCGGTCAGGAACGCGCGCCGCGGCTGTTGCCCCGTGGCCCGCACGACGGTGTCGGCCGGAATTTCGAATGGTTCGGCTTCGCTCACGGGTTCGGGTCGACGCCGCCCGGAAGCGTCAGGGGCCCCCAGCCGCATCGGCCGCACCATCACGCCGGTCACCCGCGAAGTGCCCGTAAAGGCGACAGGCTCCGCCAGGAACTGAAAGCGGATCCCCTCGCGCCGGGCCTGCAGCACCTCGTCCGGGTATGCCGGCATCTCGGCCTCGGTGCGGCGATACAGGAGGGTCACGTCCCCGGCGCCGAGTCGCCACGCCTCCCGGGCCACGTCGATGGCCGTGTTGCCCCCGCCGATAACCACCGCGTGCTGTCCTATGGCCGGCGGCACACCGCCTTTCACGGCCTCGATAAAGGGCAGGGAACTGTGGACACCGGGGAGGTTATCGCCTGGGTAGTGGATCTCGACGTCGTCGCCGAGGCCCACCGCCAGCACGATGGCGTCGTACTCGGCCGCGATTCGCGTAAACTCCCGGGCATCCCGCACGGCGTGACCGAGCCGAAATCTGACCCCGAGCCCCTCGAGCCACGCCCGCTCGTTCGGAAGCGGTTCGCTCCACAGACGGTACGGCGCGATGGCATAGCGAACGAGACCCCCGATGTCGTCATGCTCGTCATAAAGGGTCACGCTGAAGCCCGACATCACGAGAAACGCGGCCGCCGAGAGGCCGGCCGGCCCGCCGCCAATCACGGCCACCGAGCGCCCGTTCTTGGGAGGCAGGGATACGATGAAGCTCGCCGGTTCGGAAAATGCGGCATCCATCGCATATCGCTGCAGGCGGCCAATGTCGACCGGACGGTCGTGCGCGGTGTGCAGGACGCAGGATCCCTCGCACAGAAGCTCGGTCGGGCAAACGCGCGCGCAGCTTCCGCCGAGAGGATTGGAGGCCAGGATCACCCGGGCCGCTCGGGCCGGCCTTTCGCGCGCAATGAGTCCGATGAAGGCCGCCACATCCACGTCAGCGGGACACGCCCGCTGACAGGGAGCGGGCACCTCGGCGGTACCGCACTCGAGACATCGGTACGCCTCCGCCAGCGCGTCGAGATGAGACAGGGCCGGCTTAACTTCGGCGGCCAACGCTTCTTCCGGCGTCAGATCCCGGATGAGAGCGACCGGGTCCGGGCGTCCCCGCCCCACTCTGAGGCTTGGAGCAATCGGCTCGACGGGCATGATCGTCACCTCCCTGTGTCTACACGGCTTCTTCGCGGAGGGCCTGCACCAGGGCCGCCACCGAGGCGCGGGCGTCCCCAAACAGCATCAGGGTCTTGTCCATCAAAAAGAGCTCGTTGTCGATCCCCGCAAACCCCGGCGCCATGCTGCGCTTCAGCACCACCACCGTCTGCGCCTGGTCCACGTTCAGCACCGGCATCCCGTACAGCGGGCTCGCCGGGTTGGTCCGCGCCGCCGGGTTCGTCACGTCGTTGGCCCCAATCACCAGCACCACATCCGTGCGCGGGA
>JAJZYZ010000063.1 GCA_021797815.1 Bacillota bacterium | reverse complement strand
CGCCGCCTCCTGCTCGTCCGAGCATCGGTGAGGCATCGGACTAGGTCCTCTATCTCCCGTGGATTATCCGGCCCGGATCGCCCATTGGGGACACACGTCACTGGTCGGGACCGTTGATGGCCCAGTGATCGCGGCGCGCCTCCCCTCAAGGGGCACCTGAGCTTTCATTTCGTGCGCCGCTCCCAACCCCACACTCGTTCCACGCCGTCCCGACCGTCTTCACGTCTAGGGAAATGGAGCGGATGTTGTTCCCGGATTCTAAAACCGTAGCTAGCTTCTCATCTCCCAGTAGCCGTCGAAGCCCCCGGGGGCTTCGATATAACCTGCCTATGATCTCTTGGCGGGATGGTCACGGTCCAAGTAGTTGTTGTCCATACGGCGCTTTTCGTCCCGGTAGCGCAGCTCGCGGTGCTGCTTTCCAATGAAGTGATCCGCAACCAAAGGGGTACAGGACGAGTGCCACCACCCGTCGGCGGGGCCGCTGCTTCTACATTCCCAGGTCAAGTCTCCGCGCTCAGAATCGAACACCCTGGGCGGGCCATACAAGATTTATAGTGGTCCCAGAAATTTAGACAAGCCCTGAAGTCCCTATCGCCGTACACTCGGAATCGATGAGAAAGCAATATTCTCCGACGTTGAAAGCCAAGATTGTCCTGGAGATGCTCCAGGAAGCGCGGCCGGTGACCGAGATGGCTGCCGAGTATGGGATCGCTCCGCGGCTGCTACATCGGTGGCGGCGCGAGGTGGTGGAGCATCTGCCCGATCTGTTTGCCGACGCGGCCGCAGTGGCGCAGACCGCCCACGCCCACGAGGCCAAAGTCGAGGAACTGTACGCCCAAATCGGGAAGCTGACCACCCAGCTCACCTGGCTCAAAAAAAATCTGGGCTCGACCCTGACGCCTAAAGCCCGACGGGCCCTGGTGGATCGCGACGACCGGACGGTGCCGCTCACGGTGCAGGCGGATCTGCTGAGCCTGAACCGGGCGAGTCTCTATTACCACCCCCGGTCCCCGCGCCCGGACACGGTGGCCCTGTATCACCGGATTGAGGAACTCTACACCGCCACCCCGTTCTACGGTTCGCGACGGATGACCGCGGTGTTGCGCCAGGCGGGCTGGTCGGTGAACCGGAAGCGGGTCCAACATGCCATGCGGGCCATGGGATTGCGGGGCCTGGCACCCGGTCCGGACACCAGTCGGCCCCACCCGGCCCACCGGATCTACCCGTGCTTGCTCCGGGGTGTCACGGCCGCCTACCCCAACCACGTGTGGGGCATTGCCATCACCTATATTCGGCTCCGGGGTGCCTGGCTCTATCTGGTGGCCGTGCTGGACTGGTTCTCCCGATACGTGGTGAGTTGGGAGCTCTCCGAGAGCCTGAGTCTCCCGTTCGTGTTGGCTGCGGCGGAGCGGGCGCTGGGGCGGGCGACGCCTGTCATCTGGAACCATGACCAGGGCAGCCATTTCACCGGCCTCCAGTACACAGCCGTCTTGGAGGCCGCCGGCATCCAGATCAGTATGGATGGCCGGGGCCGGGCGCTCGATAACATCTTCACCGAACGGTTCTGGCGGAGCCTGAAGTACGAGGAGGGGTACCGGAATGACTACCGGAACCCCCGCGAGGCGCGGCATGGCGTGGAGCGCTACATGGTCTTCTACAACACGGTGCGGCCGCATCAAGCGTTGGGATACCAGACCCCGGCGGCCGTCTACGCTTTGCCGCGTCCAGAGGCCGTGGGATAACGGCCACGCCGGGGGCGGGAGCGAGTTATCCCGGTTATCCCCACAATCCACAAAGGGTTTTCCTTCCCTCCCAGACCCCCCCATCTTTTCCCAAACGACTACGACTGCTGCCTCCATCGTTCACATCAGGAGAGGGGGGAGAGTGGGACTACGATAGCCCGATGGGCTGTCTTGACATAGGGGTCCACTTTAATTGGTGGGTTCCTCGGACATTCGAATCGCTCTCTACGGACGATGTCGCACGACGGCTACATGTCGCCGTCAGCCGCTTCTTTTGTCCCCGCGAGCCGGCCCGGTGATGGTGCGTACGGTGCACGCACTGTGTTCTATCTGGAATGCCACCATCGATGCTGAACCTCTGGGAGTGCTGGCGAGACGGCCGTCACCGGGTGCCGGGAACCGCGGGCGCCTGTTCTGAGTCAGCGCCCGCGCCCGCAGGAATTGCCCCACCCGTCCAGAATCGACCGGCATGCGGGATCCCTTCAAACTCTTTTTGGTGGCAAGGGCAGTAAGCCGCTTTGGTGACGGCTTCTTTACGTTGGGCGTTGCCTGGACGGTGTACCAGAAGACCCACTCCATCGTGGCCCTGGGACTGCTCTATGGAGCGTACCGCGCCTCCGTGGCGCTGACCCAGACGCTAGCGGCACCCAGGATGGCACGGATGAACCCTCGCACCGTTCTCATCATGCTTGATCTGCTGGCGGGCCTGGGCGTGCTCTTCCCGGTTTTGCTTGCCGCCGAAGGCCACCTCCATGCCTGGGTGCTTTACGCTGTCTTTGTCTGGTTGGGCGCCCTGGCCATGCCGGCGGGGGCCGTGGTGCGCACGATGGTACCGCATCTCGTCCCACCCTCAGCGTTGCGTCGGGCCAACGGCCGTCTCGATGGGGTGCTGGAGACGAGTGTCATTCTTGGGTCGACGGTCGCCGGCCTCGTCATTGCCCGCTACGGGACCTCGATCGCATGGAGCGTGGATGCCGTCAGCTTCGCTATGGCGGCCCTTCTCACGGCCTCCATCCCCGCCATGCCGGATCCGGAGCCACCGGCGCCCATCTCCTATTGGTCCTCGATGTTCCAGGGAGGCCGGATCGTGGTTCGCACGGCTCGCATCCGTGCTCTTACCGGGCTCGTTACGGTCCAGGGTGTCGTCGACACCGCGTTCCCGGTACTGGTGGTCCCGCTGGTGCTCTTGTCCCTCCACGACACGGTCCGCGGTGTGGGTTACCTGAACGGAGCCCTGTCTCTGGGGGCCATAGCCGGTGCGGCGCTGCTGGAGACCCGGGTCGGTTCTCGGTGGCCGCGCGGTCGGTATCTCGTGACGGTATTTTGTTTGTCCACGGCAGCTATAGGCGTGGTGCCGCTTTTGCCGTGGGCGTTCGCGACACAGGTGGCCGCCGGCATCTTGATGGTGCTCTTTCAGGTCGACTGGACCAGCAGATATCAGGAGTCCGTTCCGACCTCGGAGCTCCACTGGGTCATGATGTTCCAGACCAGTGTGGCCGGGGTGGCCGAGGCACTGGGTGCCGTCATCACAGGCTTCTTGGCCTCATCGCTCGGGGTTGCGCCCGCATTCCTGATCTGGGGACTCTTGGGCGCCCTCGGAGCGCTGGCGGTGTTGGAGGGCCGTCGACCGGAAGCCCTCCCGCCGGTTCAGGCCATGGGAGAGTAAACCGCTGACAGTCCATCCCGGTCGCGCACAGCAACGCACAGGGACCCCGACACGTGAGACAGCGCCTGACGGCCCTATCGCTGCCCCTGATGGAGCGCCTCAACATACTCCTGGT
Source organism: Bacillota bacterium (assembly GCA_021797815.1). Lineage (GTDB taxonomy): Bacteria > Bacillota > Sulfobacillia > Sulfobacillales > JAIMBI01 > JAKATP01. Next base: position 8,636 of record JAJZYZ010000063.1, on the reverse strand, counting down.
ATGCGAACACACGGTTCCTCTTCCTGCCGGTAATCTCTCGAGCAACGCCAATATTATTCAGCAGGGCCATGGCCGAGCTGACGGCGGGGAAGGACAGCCCGCTAAGCTCGGCGGCCTTCGGCAGTGTGAGAAGGGGATGTTCCATCAGTAATTGGTGCTGCCGGACGGCAGAAGGACTCCGCCGGCCAGCTGCATGAAGCCGGGCGCGGTCTTGCTGGAACCAGGCGGACATGCGGCTCGCGGTCTCTGTTGCGTCTGCCGCGGTTTCGCGGACGCCCTCCAAGAAGAAATCCACCCATGCCACCCAGTCACCTGTGGAGCGCACATGGTCGAGAAGGCGATAATAGTCGGTCCGATGCTCCTTCAGGTAGAGGCTCAGGTAGAGAAGGGGCTCGTGGATCAGTCGTCCGGTCCACAAGACAAGCGTAATCAGAAGGCGGCCGATGCGTCCGTTTCCGTCGAGGAAAGGGTGGATACTTTCCAGCTGGACATGAGCCAGGGCAGCCCTTACGAGTACCGGCAGCTGTCCGCGCTATTCGTTTAGAAAGAGATCGAGCTCGCCCATGGATTCCCGTGAGATGTCCGGCGGCGGTGGCACGTCGTGTGTGTTCCCCGGGCGGGTACCTCCTACCCAATTCTGAGACCGTCTGAATGCGCCGGGAAGCGTGTCGCTGCCTCGCCCTCGGCTTAGTAGATGGGCGTGCATTTCACTCAGGAGTCGATTCGACAGCGGAACCCCGCCACGTATTCGCGACAACCCGTGCTCCATGGCCGCTACATAGTTGGAGACGTCCAATACATCCTCCAGCGGCACCCCTGGTGCTTCATCCATCTCGAAGAGGAGGAGGTCCGACAGAGAGGACCGGGTTCCCTCAATTTGGGACGAAAGGACTGCCTCTTTTCGGACGTAGGCATACAGGAACAGTCGGGGATCGGGAACCAGGTGAGACAGGGCGTCCAGCCGACCGAGCGCGATAAGTGCCTGCTCCATTAACGTCTGCCGCTGACCGTTCATCTCCAAGGGTGGTTCGGGCGGGAGGCCAAGAGGCACAAATGCGCGGACTTCTTCTCCGCCGATGGGGAAGGTAACAATCCTTCCCGATGGCCCTCGGTTCACGTCGACCTCCGATGAAGACTACGAGGCATAAGCTTTAACACGAGTGCATCGGGTTAAGCGATTGAGGTCAAAGTGTTAATAACGAACATGGCTGTTAAAGCCTAACGGCCTCGGGCTCGATGGACACACAGGCAGTAGGCGCTGATTTAGTCGACTGTGCTTCGGTGGATCCGGGGAGGCCGGTACTGCGGGCGCGTCGCGCCGCTCCCGCCCGCACATGGGAGGCATCGCGGAGCCAGAGAGAAGGCACCAAGGCGAACCCGAGATCGAACGCTTAACGTAGGCGCATCGGTCAAGACCGCCGATCCGATTCTTGCTGTCTGAGGATAACTTCTCTCTATGGACAGGGCGACGCCAGAGCTGCCGCTCTGGCCGAACGTATAGGAGGCTTTGCGCGGACTGTGGCGCGCCTGAGCTTTCGGCGCTCGACGCGGTGGCCGCGCTTCACGCGAGGACCTGACGGGCCTTCAGAGGAGAGGCGGCTCCGTGGTGATGACCTTCTCCGCAAGGTGTGATCGAGGTCTGGCCCTATGAAGTCATTCCCCGACGAAAAGCACATCGACGGGCGCAACCGGCACGAAGGGTTTCGCGAGGGCCGCCAGGCGGGCATCCACGGTGACCAGGGCGTCGCCCTGCCGTCGCGTGAGGGCCAGGTACTCGGCATCGCGGAGTGTCTCCCAATCCTGCTCACGCGAGATCCGCCACGCGATCCGCCTCGATACACGATCACCGAGGAGTCGCATTTTTATCTCCGTGATCCGTTCGTGCGCGCCGAGCGCGTCCCGCTCAGTCCGCTTGCCAGCCCGCACATCGTCGAGCAGGATCTGCAGGGCCTCACTGCGGACCGCGTTGGGAGCGACCAGCTGGTGGCCCTCATGCACATGAAGCCCGCTGTCCACCAGGTACAGAAGAGTGGACGCATCTACGACATAGCGGCTCATCAGCAAATCCCCTCTTTCAGCCCGACGTGATCCCGCCGTGCCGGCGTGTCGGCCGTCGCGGTCATCGTCGCTGCAGGATGGGCGAGAACATTCACCGGACCCAGCCCTCCTCCCTGTCCTTCTGAACCCCGCACGCGCCTCACGACACCCACGGGATCATGAACGGCCGCGATGCGCTGTCGGCTCGGCCACGCGCCTGTCGATGTCAGTCGGGCGTCTCGCCTTGCAGTCGCAGGGGGAGGAAGTCCTTCGGGTATTCGGTGGTTGGGTCCGGCCCGCTGCCGGTCACGCTTTCTGGCCGGCGACCAGCTTCACCTGCCTTCTTTTTACGTACGGGGCGGCACGTGGCGGAACAACTGCCACAGCGTGAGATCGTAGGCAATCTTGATGCCGCCCGCCAGAAAGAAGGTGCCGACGGCGCCGGCGGCGAGCGTCAGGCCCCCGACGGCGGGTCCGGCCAGCTGACCGGTCTGGTAGCCCATGGTGGTCACCCCGGCCGCGGCGGCCCGCTCGTCCGGGTCGACCACAGAGGCGATGTAGGCATCATTGGTAGGGACGTCCATCTGCACCAGGAGGGCTCGTGCCAGGAGCAGGATGATGGCGGGACCGGCCGAGGGCATGAACGGCACCGCCATCAGGAAGAGGCTCGAGGGAATGTGCGTCCACACGGCCGTGTTGATGAGACCGATGCGGCGCGCGAGCGGGACCGCGAGGAGCATCGAGATAGCGGCCAGCACCTGCGTGCCGGCAAAGAGCAGAGCGAGATGGCCGGCGCTCAGACCGAAGTGGGCATGGAGCCAGTACACGAGAAGGCTTGTGGTGACGAGGGCGCTCCCGAACGCGTCAAAGACAAATAGCGTCGCCATCTGCACCATCAAACGATGCGAACGGCCGAGGCCGAAAAGGCTTCGCGCCGGAGACTCGCCCCCTTCGTCCTCGTGGTTCGGCACCGCCTCTACGGCCGGGCTCAGGCTGGACGCGATGACCACCATCGTGAGGCCGAGGACGGCGTAGAGTCCCATCATGACCCGAAACGCCGCCATCAGCGGCCAGCCGTGAGCGGCCAGCACGTCGGGAAGTCCGGCTGCCAGCGACCCGGCCGCCATGGCGCCGGAGCCGAGAAAGCCGTAGATGGCGAAGATCCGCATGCGCTTGGCGGCCGCATGGCCACCCAGCATGGCCTGCTCGACGGCCGAGAAAAGGCCATTGCCGCCGGGCGGCACCGCCCCTATCACCGCGGCTAGGAGAAGCAGCACCGGTCCCTGCGCGATGGCCAAAAGGATCCCCGAGAGCGTGTACAGGATGGCGGCGAGCGCCAGGACACGGCGGCGGCCATAGCGGTCGGCGAGGCGGGAGAACGCGAAGTTGGTTCCGATGCCGCCGAGTGTCGCGAGACTAAGGTAGAGGCCAATCTGCACCGGGCCGAATCCGAAGCGCTCCAGGTAAAGGGCGAGGAGTACCGCCAGGAAACCGAAGCCAAAAGCGCGGAGAGAGCGGAGCGTGAGAAGCCGGGCCGTATCTTTCGTGTCTTCAAGCGGGAGGCGCGCACCGGAACTTACCGCCACGACGACATCTCACCTTCCCGGCCTCGAGTGACTGCCTGACATCCCCGGGCCCGCCTTCGCGCTGGGCCGCGCCGCCCCCGCCTTCATCCCGACCGAGGCGCACACGAATGTTGGGGGCGGCCACCCTTATGGGTCGGCCACCGGCTATCGGAGCACAGATGCTAACCAAGGGGAATGCCGCACTGCCCTTCGTACACGAAGACATCGCGGCCTGACGCGATCATACGACAGCCGGGCATTGATATGGTCACCGACGCGCTCTTGCCCAACATTTCCGTTCCGATGGCGCACCCTTTCGGGACGGTGAAGGCGCCCGGAGCTCGAGGGCGGTTCCATGGAAAAAAGATCTATACGAGATAGCGTGAGGCAGGGATGGCCCGTCCGCCCGCGAAGATCGTCGCGGGTCGACCGCAGAACGCGAGGCAAAGAGCAGGCGCGGGGGTAACGCCTGCCACGCGGCCCTGGGCTCATCAAGGCCCTTTAAGATGCGTCCCCCAGTGCGTCACGGTCGGCCCCTTTCTCTTCGTCATTGGGGCCCACACCGTTCTTGAGGCCGGCCTGCGTCTTCAGCTATCCCGAAGTTCTTCTCGCAAGGCGCTTTTTCGCGGATATTGCGTGAGAAGCCGGTCCGTCAGCTCCCGCGCCTCATCGGAAAGGCCGGCCTTTGCCATCCGTCGGAGACTCTGTGCTATGGCCTGATAGGCGGTCCGGGTACTGGCCATCTCCCCCTGGCGCTCGATGTCATGTCGCCACAGCTCGGCCACCTCATCCCGGTGCGTGGGCAGGAGATCCCCCAGGAACTGTTCGAGAGCCCTCGGATTGCGGCGACAGTATTCGAGAATGCGGGGCGTGTCGTGCTCGACCGCGATGACATGGAGATACGGAGTTCCGGGCCATCCCGGCTTCCGATCGAGCTCGTCCAGCATGCCACGCCAGACCCCTTCCCAGGCTTTTTCGGGGTAGGTGGACCTAAGTGCCTCGTAGTACTCGGTCTGTCCGCCGAGGAAAAGCTCGCGCGCCGTCTGCCGCGTCAGTTCTTCCTGTCCGGACTGGAGGGCGGCCTCGTACTTGAGCTGCCGCCAGCGCGTGACGAGGCCCCAGAGGTTCCGGGGTAGGTCGGCCTCGATGCCGGCGTCGGCCAGGACGATGGCGTCGTCATAGCGGCCGCCGTTCAGCGCGTCCCGTATGACCACCTCCCGGAAGGTGGGGTGGTGAAGGCGGTCCAGGAGAAAGGCATCGGCCTCTTCTGGACCCTCAAGACGGAGAGTCAGGGTGTGGAGGAGGATGTCCAGCTGCTCGCTCCGATATGAGTCAACCCGCCCGCCGCGTCCGTCTAAGAGCGCCCGTTCCCATTCTTCGCGCATGGCCGCTGACCCTACGAGCCGAGACGCCATTGACGCGATACCGACTTCCCAGTCGGGCCAGTCGGCGAGAAACGGACGACCGGCCGCGGCGAGCAGATGCTCGAACGCGCGCTCCTTAGTGTCGGCCGAAAGTGCCTCGTCGCCGATCACGTCGTCGATAGCGGCCAGGGCGTCCTCGATGGCACCCCCGACAAGACCATCAGAGTCATCGGCCGTCTGCAGGAGCGTGACCATCTCTTCGACGAGGAGCAAGTAGATGTCGATGGCGAGTACCGGATCTTGAGCGGCGACGCTGGCCGCAAGATCGGCCACCGGCGTGCTGCCGTTGACCACCGCGCCCACAGCTTCGTACTCGAGGAAGCCGTATCCGTCCGTGTGTAGATTGATGGTCTCCCGGAGGAGCCGGCGGCACTCCGAAAGAGTTTCTGTCGGGTCCCGGGGTCCGAACACCATGCGAATTTGCTGGGCCACCAGGGGCGATCGGGCTGCCAAGGTGATCAGCAGGTTCGCCAGCACGTCACGCGGCTGGTCCGCGAGCAGTTCCTCGATACGGGAGACTCTGGCGCCGTCGGGTCCCATGCTGGATGAGGGAGGCTCTCCTTCATGATCCCGGAGCACCAAAAGGACCGCTGCCACGTGTTTACAGACCGGACCGTCGTACGGACAGCTGCAGGAAAACGCAAGGACCGCTCCATCCGGCCGTGCCTCGATCGACACCTGATAGGGGCGGGAACCCCGTACTCGCGCCTGGTACCGGACGCTGCGGCGCGGGTCCTCGGTCCCGGCGGTCAAACCGTCCGCGTCCAGGGACAGGATGAGGCCCGCATCGGCGTACTCCGCTGCCCGTCGTAAGATCGTAGGGGATATGTCGGTGTCGAGGTGCGATAGATGCATGATGCGGCCCAGCCTCCCCAAGACATAAACGGGTGTCCGGCGGCGGTGGCGAAATGCGCCAGGTTAAGACGAGTCTACCAAAGCACCCATCCGTGGCGGTGGCGGGGACGCTCCGACGTCCAAAGCCGGTCCGCCGTGCGGTGTGGCCCGGACGACTCCCACCCGCGACGTTGCCCACGCCCAACTCTTGGCCCATCGAATAGCAGTGGCCGAGGCGCATTGGTAAAACTGGATGCCCGCATGGCCGTAGGCACGCACCGACCTGGTGTTTCTTCCTGTCGGACAGTTCTTGCTCCGCGGCCCGCCAGAGCGGGTATGCTCAGGTCCTTCCGGGAGACCGACTCACGGCACGGAGTCCGGCCCGGGGGAGATACGTGAGTGGAATGATGAACGCCATAGAAACATGGAATGAAGCGGTGTCGGCCTTCGTGCGGTATCTGGAGACGGAGGTGGGGCTTCTTCCCACCACCGTCTCCAGTTACCAGGACACCCTGCGGGTCTCGGTGGGAGCGTTCTTGACGGATGAGGCGCCGGACCTTTTGGCGCGCCCGGGGAATCTCCGTCCCGATCATGCGGCCCGCTTTATCGGGTGGGGCCGGGAGCAGGGTTGGAAGGGAAGCACCATAAACCACCACCTCATCGTCTGGCGAGTCTTTATCCGCTGGATGGTGTACGACGGGTCCTGGGGAGTGGACCGGAACGTACTGGAGTGGGTCGAGCGAGTTCGCTACCGCACGCCCGAACGCCCGGTGTGGACGTTAGCGCAGGCGCAGCATTTTCTGGCCACGGTTGAGGCCGTGTCTGACAACCCGGCGCTTGACGTGGCCATGTTTGGGGTCTTCTTGACCACGGGGCTCCGTCTGTTTGAAGTGCTGGGGCTGGAATGGGAGCGGGTGGACTACGAAGGGCGCCGGATCCGGGTACGGGGCAAGGGGTCCAAAGAGCGTGTCGTGCCGCTGGTGGAATGGATGGTCGGGCACCTCGTCGCTTATCAGGGTCGCGAACGGCGGTCTACGGGCCGGGTATTCCGGCGGCCGGACGGGACGCCGTGCGGCCGCGAATACGCGAAGAGCCGCCTCCGACGCTTTACCGCCGCCGCCGGCCTCACGCAAGAGGGGCAGAGTCTCCACCAGCTCCGCCATACGGCGCTCACGCTCCTCATCGAGGCGGGCGTGGACGTCTATACGGTCAAGGAGGTGGCGGGCCACGCCTCCCTCAACACGACCGGACACTATCTGCACCTGGCCGGGCACGACCTGGTTGCCCGGTACCGCGCGGTGGCCCCTTTTTGAAGGGCGGCGGAACCGGGGATGCCGACAGCCTCACCAAAGAGGGACGCACCACCTGGGACGAGTTGGTGGCGGTGTACCTGCGCGATCTGGCAGATCGCGGACGCAGCATTTACACCGTGCGCACCTACGAGACGGCGCTCGTGTTCTGGCGCCGTGCGCTGGTTAAATATGATCCGGCCGCGCTTCATGACCCGCCCGCCTTCATCACGCTGGCCGCCATCCGCGACATGCTCCGGACCGAGGAGGCGCTCCGCGCGCACCCGAGAACCCGCCGGATCCGCACCCAGGCGCTTGACGGCCTCATCCGCGCCTGTCTGCGAGCCGGACTCTGGCCCGCCGACAATCCCGTGCGGCGGCTCCCGAAGATGAGGATTCGCCGCGTGCTGCCCGCGTTCTGGACGATTCCTGTGGCCAGAGACTTCTTGCAGAAGCTCCCGACGGTGAGCACGAAGCCCTATCGCGACACCGCCATCTTTCGGCTGTATCTTGCGACCGGGCTTCGCTTGAATGAACTGATCCGGCTTACCCGGGACGACATCGACTGGTCCACACACCGACTCCATGTCTTGGGCAAGGGGGGAAAAGAGCGGCGGGTTCCAATGTCGGAGCCGGCGGAGCGGGACCTTGAGCGCTACCTCGCCACGCGCCAGGACGATTCTCCCTGGCTGTTTACCGCCCGGGCGGGGCGACCGTTCAGCCCGTCGGGGATGGAGAAGCTGTTCGTGCGGCTGTGCCAGCGCACGGGTCACTACCGGCCCGGATTCAGCATCCGGAACCTCCGACATACCGCGCTCTCCGCCCTGCTTCACGAAGGCCTGGACCTTCCATCTATTCAGGCCATCGCCGGGCACGAGAATCTCACCACCACCGAGGGATATCTCCACATGGAGCCGGAGGCTCTGGTAAACCGCGTCCGCACTAAAAATCCGTGGGACCACGGGCCGCCGAGGGATTAGAGGGCGGGCCGCCGGACGTGCTTCAGCTTCAGCCCCCGCCCCGGTGCGCGGACGAGACCGGGAGCTCGGAGCGGACCGCCCCTGACCGAGGGTGGTCCACGAGAACCAGTACGGAGCCCCCGGACCGTCCGGGAGAGATTCGACCGGCGGAGAGCCTGGCGGAGAAGGATCGGCAGACGGTTCGCCCACGCCGGGGAAGGGGGTAGAACGGACTCGGCACGCCCGGAGGAGCCATATGCCTCACCGCCCCCGCCCTGGCGGCGTGTACAGCGCGATGAAGGCATCAAGCCGCATGGGGGCAGAAGCTTGGTGCGGACCCCTCCGTGCGCCGTGGCCGTCTCCCACAGAGTTTCGAGGAGGTCGCGCACCACCCCATCTGTGCCCGGAAGGCCGTGGCTTGCCATCTTGGGCTATCCGCTTGGCCGCCCCTGTTCATAGCCGTCGCCATCGGTCGCGCGCCGCCCTGTCGCGGCAACTGGGCGATTTTCAAAAAGCCGCCCCCCACAC
>JAJZYZ010000062.1 GCA_021797815.1 Bacillota bacterium | reverse complement strand
CCCGGGTCGCGCTGGCCGCCCGCCGTGCTGTTCGTCGGCCTGGAAAGCGCCACCGTGCCGGACGCGCTCCGGATCTTTCTCAACCAGTACGGCGTCGTCATGCCGCAGCCCCTGGAGCGCCGCCAGCGCCGCGCCATCATCGAGGCCCTGCACCGCCCGTTTGTCGCTTCGCGCACCGCCTAGCCCGCCCGGCGCGCCCGTCCAGCCGCGAGGGCTGGACCGCCGCGCCTTTCGGCGGGCTTCGGATCGCGTCAGGAGGTGAACCCCGTGCCCACCACCGCGGACCTGCACGCCGCGTACTTGCACCGAACGCACGCCACCTTCGACCCCCGCGAGATTCGCCTGTCGGAGGTCGGTCAGTGCCCCCGGCGGCAAACGCTCCGGATCCTTGGCTATCCCGCCGAGGCCCCCACGGATCAGCAACTCGCCATCTTCGACACCGGGCACCGGATCGAAGACTTCGTGTACCGGCTGTGGGCCACGCGCTATCCCCGGCGGGTCCTGCGGCAGATCCGCGTGAAGACGCCGTACGGAACCGGCCACATCGATCTCTGGGTGCCACCTGAGCGAAAGATCGTGGAGGTCAAGAGCACCACGCGGGCCCGGATCGCGGACCTGCCGCTCGACAGCCATGTGGACCAGCTGCACATGTACCAGTACTACTGGGGCGCCCAGCGTCGCGCGGTGCTGGAGCTCGCGTACGTGGTCAAGGAAACGGGGGAGATCCTGCCGTTTCAGATCTCCTACGACGTGGCCCACGCTCGCCAGCTGGTCGCGAACCTCATCGCCGTGCAGGGAGCGGCGGAAATGACCCGCGAGCCGCTGCCCGTTCCCGCTGAGTACACGGCCTTCCGCTACCCCTGCAGTTGGGGCGCGGAACGCTGTGCGTTCTGGACGCACTGTTGGGGGCCGGACGCGGTAGCGCCGGAGGGCTCCGGTCAGGAGAAGGTGGTCGTGGCTGTCGCCGCCTCGTTCGCTCCCGACCTCGCTGAGTACCAAACGCTGCGCCAACAGCGGAGCGCGCTTCTCGCGCAAGCCGACACGCTGAAGGAGCACATCGAGGTTCTCGAAGAGGGGTTTGAGAGCTTCCTGGCGGCTCAGGGCGCCACAGTGCTGAAAGCCGGACCCTTCCGGCTCCGGCGGACGGTGGTGCCGGGCCGAGTGCGCTACGACGCCCGCGCGGCCCTGGACGCCGGCGTGGTGACCGAGGCTGACCTGGCTCCGTTCAAGAAGACCGGCGTGGGCTACACCCGCTGGACGGTGTCGCAAAAGCGGACCCAGCCCCAGGAAACGTAACCCCCGGCCGTCGGGGGATTGATAAAGGAGGATGGTTCCATGCCGTTTCAGAAAGCGTCCAAAGCGCAGGCCAAGGCCCGGCTCGGGCTCATTGGCCCAGCCGGGTCGGGCAAGACCTACACGGCGCTCCGTATCGCCAGTGCCCTCGGTGCCCGGATCGCCGTCATCGACACCGAGCACGGCTCGGCCTCCAAGTACGCCGATGAGTTCGCGTTCGACACGCTCCAGCTCACGTCATTCCACCCCCAGCGCTACGTGGAAGCCATCGAGGAGGCCGGGCAGGCCGGCTACGACGTGCTCATTATCGACTCGGGATCCCACGAGTGGAACGGGACGGACGGGTGTCTCGAACTCGCCGAGCAGGCGGCGGCTCGCTACAAGGGCAACAAGTGGGCCGGCTGGCGCGACGTCACGCCGCTCCACAACCGGTTCATTGAGGCCATCCACGCCGCGCCGCTCCACGTCATTGTGACCTACCGGTCGAAGATGGAGTACATCCAGACGGACACCGGCCACGGGAAGACCGAGGTCAAGAAAGTGGGGATGGAGGCGATTACCCGCGATGGCGCGGAGTATGAGCTCGACATCGTAGGGGAACTCGACCTCCAGCATCGCATGGCCATCACCAAGACCCGCTGTAAAGCGCTCACCGACCAGGTCATCGACCACCCCGGCGATGCGTTCGCGGGGATCGTCCAGCGCTGGCTCAGCGATGGGGACACACCGCCCGTAGCGCCTATCTCGGAGGCACAGGTCAAGGCCCTCTGGCAGGAGGCCCAGCGCCATATGCCGCCCCTTGACGTAGCCGCTATCACGGCGTTGGCCAACAAGCTCTTGGGCACCCAGTACGCCAACCCCCGGGCGCTGTCCCACGATGAGGCCAAACGGGTGCTGGACGCGCTCCGGAACGACCGCGGTCCGTCGGAGCAGGCCACCGGGTAACCCCCGGCGGCTTCGCCCTCCGGGGCCCTACGGGGCCCCGAGGGGCTACGAGGGCTCCCGGCGCTCAAAAGCGCTGCAGCGGCCGTTTCCGTGCGTCTCCGTCGCGAGTCTCCCTGAGACCCTGATTCGCTCCGGGCTCCCCGGGGCTCGAAAGAAGGCATGCCCCATGGCGCGCTCGGCCGCCGATCGGCTCCGGGCCCTGCAGCAGCCGGGTCAGATTTGGAGTCATTCCGCGCTCACGCGGTTTGAGACCTGTCCCTATAGTTACCTCGGCCGCTATGTCGATCAGGTCGTCGACCCGCCCTCGGCCCCGTTGGTGCAGGGTACCCTGACGCACGCCACGGCCGCCGCGCTGTTGCAAGACGCGGCCCTGGCGCCGCACGACGCTCTCCAGCGCGCCCGGGCGGCCGAGCCCTATCAGGCGCTCGTCGACCCGTCTCTCGATCCCACGCTCCAGCGATGGGCCCAGGATGCGGTCGAGGCCGTCCCCGGAGACGTCCAGAGGGTGCAGGCCGAGGCGGTGTGGCTCCAGTCCCTGCCGGCAGAGGCCGGGCATCCCGTCCCGGCCGCCTTCACCATCACACCCTGGGAGAACGACCTGGCCCAGCGCGTGCCCTATGCCTGGTTTCGTGCCCAGGACGCGCTCCGTGCCGCGGGCATCGACGCGGTCATGGCCGGGCCCGACCTCATGCTCGACGGCGGGGACACGGTCCAGATTCGCGATTGGAAGACCAGTCGACCCCCGGTGGAAGGGCCGGAGGGCCTCGTGCCCCGGTACCGCCCTCAGCTGGCGCTCTACGGGGCGGTGGCCCGTCGGCGGTATCCCGGTCGAGCGCTCACGCTCGACCTGCAGGTCTTTGTCGCCCATACGATCGTGCCGGTCGCGCTCAGCACCTCGGACTTTGACGCGGCCGCGCGTCGGGTGTTCGAGACCGGGCAGGCCATCAAAGCTACGGCGCGCCAGGGTCGGAGCGCCTTTGCCAAGCACGTCGGTGACGGGTGCCGCTACTGCCCCCTGGCGCAAGGCGTCACGGCAGAGGGGACTCCGTTTTGCCCCGAAGGGGCCGCCCATCGTCACGTGCAGGGCTGGGACCGCTGGGATGAGCGGAATCGCACGGAACGGCTCGCCGCCGGAATCCGGTGGATGGGCGATCCGCCGACCACCGCACAGCCTGCGATCTTTTGAGAGAAAGGACGCACCGGAGGAATGATGCCGTATGGCCGCCGAACCCGTCCCCGCCGCGGTGACGCTCCTGGGCACCGCGCACGCCTGGCATCGCTGGCAGCGCCGGGCCCCCCGTTTGATTCGCAGTCGCGCCAGCTTTTCAACGGCGCTGCACACCGCCCGCAACACCGGCTGGACTCATCACGGCTGTGTCGTCTATCGCGCCTTCAGCATGGCGCTCCTCGTCCAGGAGGGTACCGTGCTCACCTGCTTGCCACTCGCCTGGATTGCCAAGGGGCACCCTGATGAGCTGGACCGCTGAAGACGAGGCCCGGGTCCGGAGCTGTACCGGGTGTATCCTCGGTGCTCACCGTCACGTAGCCGTGCCGGGGACCGGAGCGATTCCGGCCCGCCTCATGCTGGTGGCCGACCAGCCGGAAGCCGATGACGACCAGATGGGGCTGCCGTTCACCGGCCCGGCCGGCGCGCTCTTGGCCAAGATCCTGGGCGCCGTGGGACTCAGCCGCGACCAGGTCTACCTTACGACGGTGGTGAAGTGCGTGCCGCCCGGGCGTCTTGCGGACGAGGACGAGATGCTGGCCTGCCTGCCGTTTCTGGCGGAGCAGATCGCCGCGGTCGACCCGGTCGTCCTCGTAGCCATGGGGGTGGACGCCACCCGGGCCCTGCTCGGGGAGGACGACCGCCTCGGGACCGTCCGGGGCCACTGGCACCACCTGGGAGAGCGCCTCGTGATGCCCACCTACCCGCCGGAGCACTTACTCCGGTTCCCGGCCGCCAAACACCAAGCCTGGGAGGATTGGCAGCAGATCGCCCAGGCCCTTGGGCTTACGATCCCGAGCCGGGCGGCGTCATGAGCAGAGGCCCGGGTTCAAGCGATTCCGATGGCGGGGTGTCTAATGCCAACCCGTCGTGCCCGAGCACCGATGGCGTGCGGGCGGTGGATCTTGCGCTGGGCGGGTTACTCCTTCGGTCGTTCAATACGAGTCCATATATGAGACTGCAGAAATGCTATATACTATCCGCATAAGACAACGCGGACCGGATCGGTATCGGCGGGCCTGGGCGCCTCGATGAATGTCGAGGTCGGATGGTTGGAAAGACTTGTCAGTTAGAGGAGGGGTAGCCGATGGCGAAGGAGACTGTCGTCCAGATGCCGAAGCGTAAGGCAACCCGCGATCTAACGGTCCGGCATGTCTTTCCATCATCGGTGGCCCCGGGTGACCTTACGCATCTCGAAGACCTAATCGCTGAGGCGATCTATGCTGAGTTTCGAGCGTGGGAACTCCGGAGCCCTTTTGCGAAATCGGGTACGCATCGAGGAGGGCAAGGATGACCCGTGTGGCTGCCTTGCTGCGGGTCTCCACCCAGCGGCAGGCGGCGAAGCATCGCGACGACGAAGAAACGTTGCCGGTGCAGCGCAGTGCCGTTCGAAGATTCGTGGAGTCGCGTGGTTGGACCCTCTGCGACGAGTTTGCCGAAGAGGGCGTATCCGCGTGGAAGAACACGAGTGAGGATCGGGCGATTCTGCAGGAGGTGCTCAGCGCCGCGAAGAGCGGTGCGTTTGATGTCCTCGTGGTCTTCAAGTACGACCGCCTGTCGCGTTTGTCCCTCGAGTACCCCGTGCTGCTCCATTATCTTCGGCGGTTAGGAATCCCCACATGGACAGTCGCGGACGACGGGTCCGGGCGAGAGCTCGCCATCGACACCCCCATGGATAAGCTCTTGCGGTTTGTCGAAGGGTGGCAGGCCGAGATGGAGAGTACCAATACGTCCATCCGGGTTAGCGCCAAAATGCGGCAAATGGCGGAAGCGGGAATCTGGACGGGCGGTCGTCCGCCCTTTGGCTTCCGACTCAAGGGAGGCGGTAAAGCCCGAAGCGGGGAGACCCTCTCGTTGGAAATCGACGACGCCGAGGCGATCGTCGTACGTGACGTGTTTCGGATGTATTTAGATGAAGAGTCCGGCTCCACGACCATTGCCCGCCGTCTCAACGAGGCGGGACATCGGTCGCGCAACGGCAAGCTCTGGAGCGACACCGCAGTACGCGAGCTCCTCAAGAATCCGACGGTGGCCGGCCGCCCCGCGTACGGCCGGCACTACCGCGACAAAGCCACGGGTAAGTGGCGCCATCGGCCATCAGATTCTCCTGACATTATCGTGGCACCGCACACGATCCCGGAGTGGGAGATCGTGCCGTGGGAACGGTGGCAGGCCGCCCAGGCCCGTATGGGTGCGTGGCGACCCACCCAATATGAGGGGGTTGAAGATCGGACCCGAACGCGGGCCGACTCGGGGCCCCTCTTGCTTACGGGCCTTTTGCGTTGCGGAGCCTGCGGCGGGCCGATTACAGGCGGGTACGCTGCTCCCGTGAAGACCCTGAAAGACGGCACCCGAGTGCGATACCGTTATCCACGCTATCTGGACCGGAACCACTACGGCGGACAGCCGTGCACCGCCCAGCGGACCTACTCCGTGCGCCGGCTTGACGGCGCCGTCCTGCAGGCGGTACGGGCCGTACTGGAAGGCTTGGACCAGCAGCGTATCTATCAGCGGGTGCAGGAGCGCGTGGTGCAGGACGGCTTTCAGACGCAGGAGCAGCAACGGTTGGCCCAACGCCAACTAGACCGGGCCGAGCGTTTATTGCGTGAATGGACCGACCGCTTGAACGGCTACCTGCTGGATCCGGCGCGCAGCCGGTATTCGGAGGACTTTTTGGCGGAACGGGTGGGCGAGTCGCAGGCGGGCTTGAAGGCCGCCCGAGCGCAGCTGGAACGAGCCCAGCGGGCGGGGTCTGCTTTAGAGCAGCGTCTCGCCGCCCTCGAACGCTTCAAGGCGGTCGCCCCCTCGTTCTGGCGGGACTTCCTACGCTGGGACCGCCAGACCCAGAAGCGGATGCTGCGGGCATTACTGGAAAAGGTCGTCGTGAGCCAGGAGGGTCTTGATCTGTATTGGCGGCTCGATTTGGGCGTGCTGCTGAAGGAAGGAACCCAAACGGCACCCACGGTGGCCTGGCGCGACCGGGTAGCCTTGCACGCCTAACGCCTGTTCGTCGTCGTTGGGCCTGACCCTCACGCGGTTTATGCAGATCACCCCCCGATCGCCGAGTCGCTGACGGGCACGTACAATGCCGACGGCCCCGAAGGGCGGGCCACGATGAATAATCTCCTTACGACCTGCCTGCAGGTCACCGGGTCCGGGGCACGCATCCACTGGGCCCCTGAGGACTTCCTCGCCAAGCACGGGGTGGGTGAGTGGATGGAGATGCCGCTATACATCCGGGAGACCCCGGAACAGATCGGGTTTCATGAAGTGGACTGCAGCCGCGCGATCGCGGCGGGCCTCACGTTTCGGCCCATCGCGCACACGGTGCGGGATACGCTTAAGTGGCACCAGACCCGTGAGCCCTACACTTGGGAGAAGACCGGTATCAACCCCTCAAAAGAAAGCCGCCTGATAGAAGAGCTCGGGTCCGTTCCCCACTGAGCAGTCCCGGAAGCTTACCGAGCACGCCTGAGGTGAGTCAGGCCACAGATCCGGGCCCTCAGACATGGAGCCTCCTCGTCTTTCACGAGGGGGCTCTTCTCACGGGCTGCCGGCGTATAGGACAACGCGGATCCTCCTTCGTTCGGGCGCCGAGAGACGTACGACAACGGTGATCGCGCTCTACACGATTGACAGGGCTATTGACTATGCGAAACTTACTAAGTAACACTGATTATATGGAGGTGTCGATGTGCGCCAGGACGCCTTGACGCGATTCTCGGACGTTTCGTTCCTGGTGCTGTCTAGCCTGGCCGACGGCCCGAAACACGGATATGCGATGATTCAGGACATCCAGCAGTTCAGCGGGACCCGGTTGGAGCCCGGCACACTTTACGGGGCCATCAGCCGTCTCGAGCGCCAGGGATGGATTGAGCCCCTCCCGGCCGAGGACCGAAGGCGTCCCTACCGTGTGACGCCCGGAGGCCTCGCGGCCCTTCAGGAATACGTTCGCACGCTGGAGCAAGTGGTGTCGGTCGGACGGCGTCGCCTCGTGCCCCCCGGAAATCCCTGATGCGCTGGATATTGAGTCTTTACCCCCGTGCCTGGCATGAGCGCTATGGCGAGGAGATGGGGGTCCTGCTTGACGAGTATCCGGCCTCTCTACTAACGGCGGCCGACCTCTTCGTGGGAGCACTGGTGGCGAACGTGGACCAGGTGCTGTGGCTATTGCGGCAGCATCGCGGCTTCCCGCCCATCCGCCGTGAGCAGGCGATAAGCCTCGGCCTCGGGTTGGGCTGGGCCATTCCCTGGCTGATTGTCATGCACGACCAGCGGACCATCCTGCTGCTGCCCGTCATAGGGTCGGCATTCTTGGAACTGGCGTTTATGAAACCGTCGGCCCGAGAACTTCTGGGGACTCTTGCCGGGGCCCTGGGACTCGGATGGATTCTCGGCCATCTCCTTGGGGTCCTGGCTGCCGCGATTGCCGCGTGGGCAGGGTGGGCATCTTGGGATCCCGCACCCCGCACGGGCCTATACATCCGGCTCGTCGTCGCGTTCATCATGCTCACGATGCTGGTTCTGGAGATGCCTCAATGGTGGCCCGTGCTTCCTGCTGCGATGGGGTTCGGGGTGCTGGGATTGGTGGAAGGTCAGCGGCCGGTGATCGCGGGACACCGGCACTGGTGGGGGTTCGGGATGGCCGTGGTCATGACTTCAGCCGGTTTGTCCCTCCTCGTGTACGGGTTGGACAAGTTTTTTGAAGGAGGACTTCCCCTTGGATGGGTGCTGCTGCCCCTCGGGGTAGGTGTCGGCACATTGGTGCTGGGGGGACGGTATCGACCAAATGTCCGCTACGGATCCTGGCGAAGTCTGGCAGCCGTGGGAGTCGTAATAGCGGGAGTCGCCGGGACCGTTCTCCTTCACGCGCCCGTCTCGGTCCTAATAAGCCGCCTTCCCCTGCGGGCGATGCTTCTGACGGCCACCGCGTTCGGAGTGGGATTGGGCTCCCTGGTCGGACGGCGTCCGTTGTCGGGCGGGCGGCCCGTGAAAAGGTGGGCGGCCCTGGCCATTGCGGCCGCCGGCATCGGCTTTCTCGTGTACTTTGCCGCCGCACCAAGGGGTGCCTTAACCGGTTCTTCCCCCGAAAGCCGGTGCGCCACTCTCATTTGTATGCCGCCCGGACTCCTGGGGCGGCTCTCCTGGTCGAAAGTGGTCCGGAGAGAGGGTCCCCTCGTCGTTCCCCTGGCGGTGGGTGCCGTGCTCTTAGGAGCGGGGGTGTGGTCGCGTCGACGCCTCCTTTACGGGTGGGATCCGACGGAAGTTGCTGGTCCCGAGTCGGACAGGGCTCTCGAGCGACGAGCGATCACACCACCGCCGGAGGCGTTCGCGGATCTTTACCACACGCGGCTCGTCATGTATCAAGGGCTCCGACAGGCGGCCGGGCGACCTTACGCCCCCAACCCTGGAGAAACGGTGCGGGAGTGGTTCTGTCGCGTGTATGGCCCGTCTGCCATGTCTGTGGTGGTGCTGTACGAGGAGGTTCGCTACGGAGAGATGACCGACAGCGCAGAGCGAGCCGCGGCCATCCTTCGCTGCTGGCCCACCAAGCCACGAGGGTACGCGAGATTGCGGCCGCAGACGTGGTGGGTGACGCTGATGACGCCCCGGCCCGGCGCCCGGGTGGCCCAACTCTTTATGGTTCTGGGCGTCGTCGTCCTGGGGGCGAGCACGATGGGAGCGGCCCTCCCCCCGGGCGGTGTGCTTCCCGTACGAGGGGTTGCCGATTCGCAACCCGGACGCGGAGCTTCAGGCCACAGGGCGATCCAAAGCAGCGTCCCCGCACAAAACTCTCGAGGGGAGCGGGACCGGTCAAGATTCTAGGCCTTCATAGTTGACCCGTTCCCCCACCGCTCTTATGCACTGGCCTGAGAGGATCCCGATGCTGTGCGGAGGACGATCATGTCTACATCAGATGGTCCATGGATTGTCGCCGAGTCGCTCACCCGAATCTACGGAGACATGGCAGCGGTCCGATCCCTGTCGTTTGCCATCGAACAGGGAAGCCACTGGGCCATCGTCGGCCCGTCGGGATCTGGCAAGAGCACCCTCCTGTATCTTCTGGGCGCGCTGGACAGGCCATCGTCAGGACTCCTCACGGTCGGGGGTCATGAGCTCTCGCGCCTCGATGCCGAAGCGCGGGCGGCATTCCGCTACCACACCGTGGGCTTCGTGTTTCAAGAATTCCATCTCCTCGAAGACCTGACCGTGGAGGAAAATGTCCTCCTCCCGTTTGTGGGTCGCCCGCGAGACCGGCGGACTCATCGCGAACAGGCCCTTTGGCTTCTGGAAGAAGTGAACCTGGGGGACCACATCCGCAAGCCGGCAGGCGTTTTGTCGGGTGGCGAGAAGCAGCGTGTGGCCGTCGCGCGGGCCCTCGTGAATGACCCCCCGATGCTCCTGTGTGATGAGCCCACCGGGAACCTCGACCAGAAGACGGGCGCGCAGGTTATGGACCTGTTGGTGGACCTGGCCGGAGGCGAGATAAGAAAGACCCTGGTGGTGGTCACGCATGATCCGGCCGTCGCCAGCCGCTTTACGAACCAGATCCACCTCCGCGACGGGGAGATTGTGCAGGGTCCGTCGTGACCTACGGTTTAGCCGACGGAACGCGTCCAAGGACGTCCCCCCGACTCGCTGGTCGGCTCGGTCAAGTGTCCAAAAGCCGCGCCGTGAGTCTTGGACTGACCGTCGGGCCTCTCGTTCCTTGGCTATATGGGCTCGGCGCCGGTCGGATATGGTGGGTGCCTCCGGCCGCCGGGGTCGTCGTCTTGTGGCTTGTGGGCCGGCCCCGCCGACCCGTTCTCGTTCCGCTCGCGGGGGGTCTTTTCGTAGGTCTCGGGCTCATGACGGGAGGCGCCCTCGGCGGCATCGCCGGTCTTTTGGGATGCGCAAGCGGGCTCCTGTCACATTCGCCGGATCCGCGGATAGGGCTTACCGCCCGATTCATGCTGGCGCTCGTGGCTTTGGGGGCCCTCGTCATGTGGCAGCCTTATTGGTGGCCCACTCTTCCTGCCCTCATCGGGATCGGGGCCCTCGGGCTCGCGGAGGGTGGACGTCCGCCAGGTGTGCGCTTCCGAGATTGGTGGGCACGCGCGGTCACCTTCATCCTGGGAGCATTGGGTGCGGCCGTGATGGTGTTTGCGCTTACGCCTCGAAAGGTTCCGGGTGCCACCGTTCGCATTCTGCCACCGCCCCCGCCCGTTACGTTTGTGAAGGCCCCTCTACGAGGCGCCGGGTTCGGGCGGCCCATCCATTCGCCCGTCCACCTGACGTTGCTGGGAGTCGCGCTGGGGCTGGTTCTTATGGGCCTTGCGGCCTGGGGGGCCTTGAGAATGAAGTGGCACTGGAACCCGGAATTGTCGATAGCTCAGGGCGCCGTGGGCACCGGCATGGAGCGACTCACTCGGGTGCCCGCTCCCCACGAGAAACCACTCGAAGAACTCTCATTCACGCGTCACTTCATCCGGCGGCAGATTGCGCGGGCCCGGGCGGGGCCACATCGATCGCACGCTTATGAGACGGTGCGTGAATGGGCCGGTCGCGTGTTTGGTCCGACCATAAGCGAAGCGGTCGCGGCGTATGAAGACGTGCGCTACGGAGGCGTAGAGGACAATGCGACGCGCGCTTCATGGGTGGCGCGCCGCTGGCCGTCGCGATGGCGGCACGAGCGCTAGCTCGGGAGGCGTCCAGGAGCCTGGTGGGTGGCGACGCCGCAGGCATCGTCACCACCCGGAAGGATAAAGATTCGTGTCAGCCTCTTTGGTGTCAGCCGCTTTCGTCGACCGAGCGAACCGGAGAGGTGGAGTCATGACTGATGAGAATGTGTTAACAGCGAAGGTGCAGGCCGTCGTCGACCAGATAGAGCAGGCGGTCGTGGGCAAGGGCGATGTTGTGCGCCTGCTGTTGACGGCCTTGGTTAGTGGAAGCCATGTCCTGCTGGTGGATGTGCCGGGAGTGGCGAAAACCCGCCTGGCGCGCGCGCTGGCTCTTTCCCTAAACCTGAGTTTCGCACGGATTCAGGCCACACCGGACCTTCTACCGGGCGACGTGATGGGCGTTTCCGTCTACGACCCCGCGACAGGCCAATTCCGATATCGTCCCGGGCCGGTGTTGAACCAGATCGTCTTGGTGGATGAGGTGAATCGCGCCACTCCCCGGACACAGTCGGCCCTCCTCGAGAGCATGGAAGAGCATCAGGTGACGGTGGACGGGGTGACTCACCCAATTGGCGCGCCCTTCATGGTGATGGCGACGCAGAACCCTGTTGAAATGGAGGGCACCTACCCGTTGCCGGAAGCTCAGCTCGACCGGTTCCTGCTCGCAACCCCGGTCGGCTACCCGGACGTGCAGGAAGAGATGGAGATGGTGCGTCGACTCGGCCAGGACGAGCCCATGGATCGCTTCCGGCCCCTGGCCGATCCGGGAGACGTGCTTTCGTGGAGACAGGCTGCCCTCGACGTGCACCTGTCGCTTCCGGTCCAGCAGTATCTCGTGGACATGGTCCGACAAACTCGAGTGCACCCTCGGATCTTGCTCGGGGCAAGCCCGCGCGCCTCTCTATGGTTTTCTCGCGCCGTCCGTGCGTATGCCTGGCTCCAGGGTCGGAGATATGTACTGCCGGATGACGTGAAGGCGCTTGCAGTGCCCGTGTTGGCGCATCGGGTGCTTCTGTCGGCGGATGCGGAAGTGCTGG
>JAJZYZ010000061.1:9334-12176 GCA_021797815.1 Bacillota bacterium | reverse complement strand
GCCACCCCGATCTAGACGCCAGAATCGAGCAGCTGCCGGACGCGGAGGCGCTGGAGGCGGCCCTCAGGCACACGGCCCGGAGCTGGAAGGTGTTCCGCCCGGCCTGGGCGGCGGCCGGTTTTGGCCGGGGAGCGCCGCCCGAGCGGCGTCGCTGGCAGGGATGGCTTCTCGAGACCGGGGAGGTGCATGCGGAACGCGCCGGCGACGTCGAGGTCCTGGTGCACCGGAGCTTTCCGGAGGAGGTGGAGCCGTTTTCCGGCACCCGCCTCCTGGCGCCGCTCGACAATCTTCTGTGGTCGCGCGACCGGCTCCAAACCCTCTTTGGCTTCTACTATCGCTGGGAAGTCTACACCCCGGAGGAACGGCGGCGCTTCGGACCGTACAACATGCCCGTGCTGTCGGAAGGCGCGTTCTGGGGACAGGCCGATCCGCGAACCGTTAAGGGCCGGCTGTCGGTGCGCTGGCATCCGACGACCGGGCGCCGGGTGCCGGAGGCGGTGCGGGCGGCCGGTCGGGAGGCGCGCATGCTGGCGCGCGCCATCAGGACGGAGCCGTCTTCCGCGCGTACACGTCAAAGCCGTCCGCGTGAGGCGGCGCCGCCGGTGCCCGCGCCTCGAGGAGGACGTGGGCGTCCGAAAGCGGCCACACCCGCTCAAGATCCGCTCCTGCGGCCCTAAGTTTTTCGAGCGCGACCCGAAGCGTTCCCGGATGCGGGGTCCACACCACCCCGGTCAGATGGACCGGTCCCACGCCGGAGCCGGCCGGCCGGCGGGAGAGGAGCCAGAAACGGGTCTCATTGCCCGGGGGGGCCACGTTCCGGTCCAGGATGACGAGGCCGTACTGTTCGGCGGCGGCCGGGCTGCAGAGGGCAGCCCGCGTGACGTCGCCCGCCTCGGCGACGATGCGGGCGGCGGTGGCCGTATTGGGGGCTAGATCCGCCGAGAAGGCATGCCGCGTGAGATAGGGGGCGCACTGCCAGAGCGCCTGCTGATGGGAGAGAACGCGGCGCACGGTGTCGGGGCGGGCGCCTCGGGGTCCCGCCAGCACATGACGGACGGGAAGCCACACATCGGCCGCGATGTGGGTGCCCGAGCGCCAGAAGCGCTCGGCCTGGCCGGTCACCGGGCCGGCCAAGACGTTTTCGACCGGGATGACGCCGTAGAGGATCTCTCCCTCGGCCACGGCGCGCAACACGTCTTCGAAGGTGTTCCGCCCTTCGCGGGGCAGGTCGGGCGCGAGAATCAGGGCGGCCGCATCGGCGTATGCGCCCGGCTCTCCCTGAAATCCCACGGCTCGCCTCGGCTCGCGATGATGAACCCCGCCTCGTGCCATATCGGCGCTATGGTAGGGCATGGCGGGAGTTTGGACAACCGAAGAGCCGTTGGCGGCGGCTCCGGCGTAAGATCCCGGGGGACCCAAAACCCCTATGGTAATGTGGGTAAGGAGGTGGGAGGCTTTGCCGTTGGGTGACGGGCAGACGCCATCGAACGAGCTTGCCGCCTTCGTAGACTGGTTGCCCATGCACCACGACGCCACCCTCCAGATGCAGCCTGACGTCATGATCCTGGCTGCCCGCTACGGCGACGGCCACATGCGCGCCGCCAAGGCGCTGGCGCTCGAGCTTCTGTGGAAGCACCCGCATATCCGGGTGGGGCTTCTCGACTACTACGGCTTTGTAAGTCCTCGCCTTGACTACACCATTCGCTGGGCCTATCTGAGTTCCGTTCAGAAGGCGCCCTGGCTCTGGCGCTGGTTTTATCTCTCGACCCAGCACATCGATCCCGAGTCGACCACCCAGGCGCTTTTGAACCGGATCGGCATCCAGCGCTTTTTCGAGGCCGTGAGCCTCCACCCGCCGCGGGTCGTGGTCTCCACCTATCCGACGGCGGCCGGGGTCGTGGCCACATTGAAACGGCGCGGCCGCCTCGACGTGACCAACTTCGTGGTCATGACCGACTACAGTGTGCACTCGCAGTGGATTCACCGCGGCGTCGATCGTTACTTCGTCGGCTGTCAGGACATGGTGGACGAGATGCGCGGACGCGGCATCGATCCGCGCAAGGTGGAGGTCACCGGGATCCCGGTCGACGGGCGGTTCCAGCTGCCGGTGGAGCGGGACGACGTCCTGCGGCGCCTCGGGCTTCGTGATCAGCCAACCGTGCTGTACATGGGAGGGTCGTATCTGCCGCAGACCAAATTCGTGCGGGTGCTGCAGGAGCTTGACCGCATCGGCGCCCCGCACAACCTCATCATCGGTGCCGGGCGAGAGCCGGCGCGGCTCCGGGCAGCCCGCGCCTTCCAGCGCCAGAGCCGCCACGCGACTGCGGCCCTCGGCTACGTGGATAATGTGCACGAGCTCATGGGAGCGTCAGATTTGATGGTGTCGAAGGCGGGAGGGCTCACGGTGACCGAGTCGCTGTGCCGGGCGGTGCCGCTCGTGATCTACCGGCAGATTCCGGGGCAGGAGGAGGCCAACGCGCAGTTTCTGGTCCGGCATGACGCCGGCGTGATTGCACACAACCCGCGCGGCGTGGCGGCGGTCGTGAACGATCTGCTGCGCCATCCCGGCAAGCTTCGGCGCATGGCCCGCCAGGCCAATGACCTCGGGCGTCCGCTGGCTGCCTCCACCGTTGCCGACGCGGTGCAGGCCGCGCTGGAAAGGCCGCGGCTGCATGCGCCTGCTTAACCGCTGGTTTCCGTTTGAGGTCCAGTCCACGCAGTGGGCCCTCATCGGGGTGCTGGCCACGGCCGAGTTTGCCCGCACGGCGCTTTTGGTGACCCTCTTGCCGGCGTTTGTCCAGGGACCGCTCCGAAGCTCGCTCAGCATCGCCGGAGTCGCCAT
>JAJZYZ010000061.1:0-9234 GCA_021797815.1 Bacillota bacterium | reverse complement strand
TTCGCGGCCCTTCTACTGGGGGCGGGCGCGCTCACGGTGCTCCTGTTGGTGCCGATGGGGAGGCTCGCCGATCACATGGGCCTGAAGCTGCCCCTGATTGGCGGCTTCTGGCTTGCGGGGGCCTCGCTTCTGGGCCTGGCCTTCCTGCGGTCGTTCTGGGCCCTCCTGGGGGTGGGGGCCCTGCTGGGTCTCTCCTATTCCCTCATCCTGCCGTCCTGGAACGCGTTTCTGGCGCGGATGATTCCGGCCGAGCAAGAGGGGCTCCTATGGGGCCTCTTCATGACGGTGGAGGGCATCGGCCTCACGATTGGCCCTTCAGTCGGCGCGCGGCTGTTTGAGGTGGCCCCGGAGGCGCCGTTCCTGCTGGCGGCCGGCATCCTGTTTGTGATGGGCTTCTTCTACTGGGCGTTTCATCCCCCGGCCCACGCGCGGGCCATCGTGTGACCGGCCATGGCGGCGGTCTATGCGGCAGGCGCGCTCATCCTCCTGTGGGCCCTCGTGTATCCGTGTGCGCACTTCGTGTTTGGCCGCCTGCAGCTCTGGTCGCTTATGGGCGACGGGCGGGACGGGGTGGTCGCGCTCACCTATGACGTCGAAAGCCGGGAGGCGTGGGGCGCGACGCTGGAGGATCTGGGCGCGGCCCAGATTCCGGCCGCCCTCTTTGTGACGGCCGGCCTTGCCCGCGCCCATCCAGAGCTCTGCCGGCGGACCGTGGCGGCGGGGCATGTCCTCGGCCTGCGGGGACGCCAGGCGCTCTGGCCCCGCGCGCCCTGGTCGGCGCTGGGACGCGACCGGGCGACGCTCGAGGCCGTCTCCGGAGAGCCGGTGGTGTGGTACCGGCCGGGGAGGGTCGAGACGCTCTTTTCGGTGCTGGGGGCGCGGGCGGCGGGTCTCGGCCAGGTGCTGGGACAGGTCCTCATCCGGCGCGGCACCCCGGCCCCGGCGGCCACCGCGGCCCGGCTGGCGTTTCCCGGTGTGGTGCTGCGGGTGGAGGCGGAGGGCCTCCCGACCGGGTTTGCCGCCGATCTGGCCGAGCGCCTGCGGGAGGTGTCCCTGTCCTGCGGGAGGCTTTCTGACATCGAGCCGGAACGGTCGCTCATCCGGCGCGGGTGGTACTGGTGGGAAGGAGAATTTACCCGCCGGTACGGGGTTGAGACGGTGCCGGCTTCGGACGGGGGAGCGCCCGTTTTCCGGATGTCGGTGGACCGATATCGGGGGCCGCCCCTCATTGAGGGGGCCGTGCGCATCACCGAGGGGACGCCGATGGCGGAGGTGCATTTCGTCAATCAGACCCTCGGACGCGAGAGCGGAGCGCCGACCGGGGTACTGCGGGTGGTGGTCCGCCTGCGCCGGGCCTTCTCGGACGTGGCCATCCGGATGCGGGACGATCCGCGCTATGCCGACTGCCGCCTCGTGGCCGGTGTGACCGTCCTGGACGTGGGAGATTCCATCGGCCGGATAGGCCTCTGGCGCACCCCGGCCCGGGGCCGGCGGATGTGGTTCATGCGCATCTACCTGGTGTTCCTGATGGCCATCTTCCATCGCCAGGGTTTTCGGGTGTTTGCCCGCTTTGCCCGCCTGCGGCCCATCTGGGTGTGGCTTCCGCGCGAGGAGTTCCTGGCCCGATTCGCGCCGGAGGAACGGGCCCGGCGGTGAGGATTGGCGGGCACCCCGTGCTACCATGAGGCCAGGAAGTCCGCGCGTCGCCTCTCACGCGGTCCGCAGCGGGGATGTGCGGCCCCAGGCCGGCGACTCAGGTCGGAGGACTCGTTCCAGACTCTTGGAGGAGGGGTTTTCGCATGGAGCTCAAGAACCAGTTCACCATGAACGCCCCGCGCGCCACCGTGTTCCGGGTCATGACCGAGCCCGAATACCTGTTAAAGACGATGCCGGGCTTGAAGACGCTTACGCCGACCGACAGCGGCACCTATGACGCGGTGCTGGAAATTGGGGTGGCCGCCGTGCGCGGGCGCTACCAGGGCACGATGCGCATGGTCGAGAGCCATCCTCCCGACGCTTATCGGCTCCAGATGGAGGGCAAAGGGCCGGGCACGTTCGTCAAGCTTGATTTGGGTGTGAACCTGGAGGAGCCGGAAGCCGGCAAGACCACCGTGCAGTACCAGGGCGACGCGCAGGTGGGCGGCACCCTGGCCGGGGTCGGACAGCGCATGCTGGGCGGCGTGGCCAGCATGATTATGGGACAGTTTCTGAAGGCGGTTGACCGGGAGGCCCGCGAACTTGGCGGGGACTGAGGCGGGGAGTGGCGTATGCGCTCACATCTGAACGAGGCTCGGGAGATGATGGCCGAGCTGGAACGGGCCTGGGCCCGGGGGGTGAGCACCGCCCTGGCCGAGGTGGTGGCGGTGGAAGGATCCGCCTACCGGCGCCCGGGGGCGCTCATGATGATGGCCGCCGACGGGGCCATGCACGGAACCGTCTCCGGGGGCTGCCTCGAAGGCGATATTTTTGTCCGCGCCGAGCCGCTGATGGAGGAGGCCGCCGCTGACGGCGGCGGGACCGGGGACGGCGCGGCCCTCATCGACTACGATCTTAACGAGGATGACATGTGGTCACTGGGGCTCGGCTGCAAGGGCCGCATCAAAGTCTGGGTGCGCGCCCTCGGACCCGAATCTCCCGAGACCGGCTTCATCCGCCGCGCCCTCCAAGACGGGGGCGGCGTCCTGGTGACGGAGATTCCCGTCGGCACCCCGAGCGGATGGACGCCGGCCGACGGCGCGATGACCGGCCCCGAGGGCCTAGAGCGGCAGATGGCCGCGGTGTGGGACGGGGCTGAGCCGGTTTTCGACGGCTCCCTCTATGTCCGGGCCTGGCGGCCGCCGCACAAGCTCATCATTGTGGGTGCCGGCCACGACGCCGAACCGGTGGCACAGATGGCCCGCGAGGCCGACTTTTCGGTGACGGTGCTGGATCCTCGGCCCGCTTTCAACAATGATCGCCATTTTCCCGAGGTGACGCATTGGGTGATGGAGCCGGAGGCGCTCACCCTCGCCGAGCACCCGGAGGCGGCCGGTGCGTTCTGGGTCGTGATGAATCATCACAAGGATCGCGACCGCCGCACGCTCCGGGCGGTGACAGGTCTTCAGCCGCGCTGGGTGGGGGCGCTTGGACCCTGGCAGCGCACGGCCGAGATCATGGAGGGTTTCGACCCGGACTTTCAGGAGCGGGTGCACGGGCCCCTCGGGCTTGACATCGGTGGGGACACGCCCTACGAGGTGGCCATCAGCATCGTGGCCCAGCTGATGGCCGAAAGCCGCCACCGGAGCGGGGGGAGCTTAAACCGCCGGGACGCGCTCCATGCCTGAGCCGTGGAGGCGGTAATCCTCGCCGCCGGACTCTCGCGGCGGCTCGGCGGCGGTGACAAGCTTCTCCTGCCGGTCGGGGGCGAGCCGGTCCTGGCCCGCACGGTGAGAGCCGTACGGGCGGCGCTGCCCACGCTGCCCTGCACGGTGGTGGTGCCGGCTACCGGTCTCGTGCGCGAGCTGGCGGAGCGCCTCGGTGTGCGCGTGCTTCTAAACCCGGACGCTGCGGAAGGGGTGGCCTCGTCGCTCCGGGTGGCCGTGCGCGCAGCCGTGTCTCCGCCTCTTCTGCTTTTTTTGGGGGACCAGCCGTTCTTGTCGCCGACCGGCATCCGGGCCGTGCTGGACACCGCCCGGACCTCACCCGGCCTCTTCATGGCGGCGCCGTGGTACCGGGACGTGCCGGGCCATCCGGTGCTGCTCGGTGACAACATCTTTCCCGCGCTATTGGAACTGACCGGCGACCGCGGCGCCCGGAGCCTTTGGGGCTCGCTGCCGGAGCGCGCACGCCGGCGGCTCGCGATTGATGCCGAGCCGCCACCGGATCTGGATACGCAGGAGGACTACCAAAAGCTTTTGAACTTGGTGCCGGAGAGCACGGATGGCACGGACCGCACGGACCGCACGGATGGGAAGGGGGAGCTGGGCGATGGCTGAAGGCGGCTTTGCACTGGGCTCGGGGGAGGTGGTCTTTCGCCCCAGTCCGAAGCTCATCCGGCAGGCCAACCTGACGCGCTTCATGGCGGCCTGGGATGTCCAGAGCCTGGATGCGCTGCGGGAGCGGGCGGCGGCCGATCCGGAATGGTTCTGGGACGCGGTGGTCAAGGATCTGGGGTGGCACTTTGACACCCCCTACGAGCGGGTGCTGGACCTCGGCGAGGGGATCGCGTTTCCACGCTGGTTCGTCGGGGGAACCACGAACCTGGCCAGCACGCTGCTGGACCGCCATGCAGACGGTTCGGAGCGAAACCGGCTGGCCCTCATCTGGGAAGGCGAGGAGGGTCTCGTCGCCAAGTTCAGCTACCGGGAACTTTTCGTCGAGGCCAATCGCATGGCGCATGCGCTGGAGGCGCTGGGCGTGGGCATGGGCGACGTGGTCGGCCTCTACCTGCCGATGGTGCCGCAGGCGGTGATTGCAAGCCTGGCGGTCGCGAAGCTCGGCGCCATCTATGTCCCCATGTTCTCCGGCTACGGCGCGGAGGCGGTGCGCACCCGGCTCGTGGACGCCGGCGTGAAGGTGCTTATCACGGCTGACGGTTTCTACCGGCGCGGACGTCCGGTGGCGATGAAGCAGGTGGCGGATGAGGCCGTCCGGGGGGCGCCCTCGGTGGAGTCGGTGGTGGTGGTGCGGCGGCCGAGCGTGTCCGGTGCCTTCCCGATTCCGGTGACCATGACGCCGGGGCGCGATGTGGACTGGCAGACGCTCCGCGACGAGGCGTCAGACGCGCCGCTCACGCGCTCTGTCCCCAGCGATCATCCGTTTCTCATCATGTACACTTCCGGCACCACGGGACGGCCGAAAGGCGCCGTGCACACCCACACCGGGTTCCCGTTAAAGGCCGCGCAGGACCTCGAGCACGCCTTTGATCTGAAGGCGGAGGACGTACTGTTCTGGTTTACCGACATGGGCTGGATGATGGGGCCGTGGGCGGTTCTGGGCGGCATGGCGGCCGGGTCGACCGTTCTCATCTACGACGGGAGCCCCGATTATCCCGGGCCGGACCGGCTGTGGCAGATGGTGGACCGGCACGGCGTGAGCGTGCTGGGCATCGCGCCGACCGCCATCCGGGGACTCATGGCGCACGGGTCGGAGCCGGTGCGGCGCCATGACCTCTCCAGTCTTCGCATCCTGGGGTCAAGCGGCGAGCCGTGGAATCCGGAGCCGTGGGCCTGGTTTTTCAACGAGGTGGGACAGGGCCGCTGTCCGATTGTCAATTACTCGGGAGGGACCGAAATCTCGGGCGGGATCCTGGCCGCCTTTGCCATCGAGCCGCAAAAGCCCTGCGCGTTTTCGGGGCCGATTCCGGGCATGGCCGCCGACATCTTGGACGAGCAGGGACAGCCGGCGCCGGCAGGCGCGGTGGGGGAGCTTGTGCTGCGGCGGCCGTGGCCCGGGATGACCCAGGGATTCTGGAACGACCGCGCCCGCTATCTCGAAGCGTACTGGAGCCGCTGGCCCGACGTGTGGGTCCATGGAGACTTTGTTGTCCGCGATGACGAGGGATTCTGGTACATCCTCGGACGGAGCGACGACACCATCAAAGTGGCCGGAAAGCGTCTCGGTCCGGCGGAGGCGGAGTCGGCGGCCGGCTCGCACCCGCGCGTGCGGGAGGCGGCGGCGGTGGGCGTGCCGCATGCCGTAAAGGGGGAAGCTCTGGTGGTGCTGGTCGTGGTTGACAGGGCCGAGGGGGACGACGATTCCAGCCTGGCCGACGCCATCGCCGACGCCGTCGGTCAGAACCTCGGGCGGGCACTGCGGCCGGAGCGGGTGGTGCTGGTCCCGGCGCTCCCGAAGACCCGGAACGGCAAGATCGTGCGGCGGGCGGCCCGGGCCGCGTACCTGGGAGTGGAGGCGGGCGATCTGTCGGCGGTCGAGAATCCCGAGGCGCTCGAGGCCATCCGCGCCCGGGGCGTGAGCGGCGCGTGACGCACACGCGGGCGGGGCGACGGCTGTGAACCCGGAGGAGATGCCGCTCCTCGACCACCTGGAGGAGCTCCGCGGCCGGATCTTCAAGGGCCTGCTCGCGCTTGTGGGCGGCTTTGTCATCGGCTACCTGGTGGCGCATCCGGTGCTCCGCTACATCATCTTCGTCTCGGGCGTCCAGCACGTGCAGGTGCTGGACGTGGCGGAGGCGTTCTTCGCGATTATCAAGCTTGCCCTCATCATCGGGTTTGTGATTGCCTCGCCGGTCATCTTCTACCAGGCGGCGGCCTTCGTCCTGCCTGGCTTGCTGCCGCGCGAACGGAGGATTCTGGCGGTGGTGTTCGTGCCGGGGGTGCTCCTGTTTGCGGCCGGCATGGCGGCCGGCTTCTACCTGGTGGTGCCGCCGGTGCTGCGCATCATGCTCTCATTTGCCGGACCCGGCATCGCGACCAACATCCGGCTGCAAAGTCTGCTGGCGTTCGTGATCGGTCTGTCGTTTCCCCTGGGGTTCGTGGCGGAGCTGCCGCTGGTGTCGGGGGTGCTGGCGAATCTCGGTCTCGTCACGCCGCGCTGGTTTGGGCGCCAGCGCCGCTACGCGGTCCTCCTGGCGTTTGTGGCGGCCGCCATCATCACCCCGCCCAACACGGCGCTCGCGATGCTGGCGGTGGGGGTGGCCATTTACGCCATCTACGAGCTGTCGGCCATTGTCGTGCGGTTCGCCTACCGGCCGCGGCGCGGCGGGCGCTGGGGAGAAGAGTCGGACGACGGGGATGTTCCCCGTGTTTAGCGTTCCTTGGGGCTTCGGGGCGGCCGGGCACCAGGGCATGCGTCCGACCGCGGCGCTGAGGCCGGCCACCAGGTCCTCTCCGGACAGCCAGGCAGACGTTCGTCCGAAAGTCCTCTGGAGCTTGTCACCGATTGTGATTCGATTCTAGACTCGTAAGCGGGGTCCAGCGCTGCCGGCTTCCAGTCCGTCGGACGCCAGACCGCCATATGGTCAGCAAGGAGGGCGCTTTAGGTGGGAGTGGAACGGCTCCTCTTCACGTTGACGGTGGCGTTCGCCTTCTTGTGGTTCGGCATGAGCGTTTACGGCAAATACTCGCTCGTCATGCTGGGCCGTCCGATCGTGCGCTGGGACCACCCGGGCGAGCGCCTGACCGGCTTTGTCGTGAACGTACTCGGTCAGAAGAAGCTCTTTAAGGACCGGGCGCCCGGCTTCATGCACTTTTTCATCTTTTGGGGCTTCGTGATCCTGACCGTCATCAGTATCGACTTTCTCATCCGGGGCCTGTTCCCGGGCACACTGCCGTTTGTGGGACCGGTGGCAAGCGTGCTCGCCACGCTGTCCGACGTGATGACGGTGCTGGTACTGGCCGCCATCGCCATGGCTGCCATCCGCCGCTGGATCGTTCGGGTAAAGCGTCTCGAGCCTAACCTGGACGCGGCCGTGGTCCTCACGCTTATCGCCATCGTCGTGCTCTCAGACTTCGGCATCGAAAGCTTCAGCCTGGCGCTTCATCCCCACGCCTTCTTCGCCCCGCTCGGGGGAATCGTGGGCCGGCTCCTGGCTGGCCTTCCGCCGTCCACGCTTCAGACCGGCCTCATCGTCGTGAGCTGGGTGAAGCTCATCGATCTGATGGGCTTTCTGGTCTTCCTACCCTACTCCAAGCACTTTCACATGGCGGCCGCACCGGTGAACGTCTACCTCCGCAACCTGGAGCCGCGTGGAAGGCTTCCGAAGCTCGATTTCGAGGATGAAACCGCGGAAAGCTTCGGCGCCGGCCAGGTGACGGACCTGACGTGGCACGACCTTCTCGACGCTTACGCCTGCGTGCAGTGCGGCCGCTGCACCGCGCAGTGTCCGGCCAATCTGACGGGCAAGGTGCTGTCGCCGAAAGAGATTATCGTGGATCTCCGCCATCAGCTGGAGGCGGTAGGACCGATCCTGGAAAAGCCGGCCGACCGCCGTACGGCCGCTGAGCTGGAAGCCCTGGCGGTGCCGCTTGCGGGAGGGGTCGTGAGCCAGGAGTCTCTTTGGGCCTGCACCACCTGCGGCGCCTGCGTGGAGGCGTGTCCGGTGTTTGACGAGCACGTCGTGAAGATTGTCGACATGCGCCGGCATCTGGTGCTGACCCAGGGCGAGATGCCGGCCGAGGCGCAGGGCTTCTTCAAGAACCTCGAGAACGCCTCCAACCCCTGGGGACTCGGGACCGACAAGCGGGAGAGCTTCGCCGAAGAGATGGGCGTGCGGGACCTCTCGCGGGGCGAGAGCGCCGAGGTCCTGTACTGGATGGGCTGCATGGCGGCCTACGATGAGCGCGCCCGCAAGGTGGCGCGGGCCACGCTGTCGCTCTTGAAGGAGGCGGGGGTGGACGTCGGGGTGATGGGGGCCGCCGAGAAGTGCACCGGCGACTCGGCCCGCCGGCTCGGAAACGAGTACCTGTTCCAGAGCCTGGCCACGGAAAACGTGGAGAATCTGAACGCCCGCGGCGTGAAGACGGTCATCACCACCTGCCCGCACTGTTTCAACACCCTGTCCAACGAATATCCGGAGTTTGGCGGCCACTACGAGGTGGTCCACCACAGCGAGTATCTGGCGCGTCTGGTGGCGGCGGGCCGCCTGAAGCCCCGCACTGCCATCGACCGCAAGATCACGTATCACGATTCCTGCTATCTCGGCCGCTACAACGGGATTTACGCCGAGCCCCGCGATTCCCTGCGGGCAGTTCCCGGCCTCGAGCTCATCGAGATGCCGCGAAGCGGCAGCAAGAGCTTTTGCTGCGGCGCCGGCGGCGGCCGCATGTGGCTCGAGGAGAACGTGGGCACCCGCATCAACGAGGACCGCTCGAGTGAGGCGGTGGCCACGGGCGCCGATGAGGTGGCGACGGCCTGCCCGTTCTGCCTCACGATGCTGAAAGACGGCGTGCAGGCGGTGGGAGCGTCCGAGACCATGCAGGTGCGGGACTTCGCCGAAGTGCTGGCGGAGTCAATCCTGGGCGCCTGAGCCGTCCGGGGGAAACCGCCGGGAGAGCAGGCGGAGGGCCAGATCGGCCAGGCTCTCGCCGGACTCCCGGGCCGCTGTCTCGCGCCGCATGACCGATGTCCGCACGCGCACGCCGTCGAGCCAGGGTGGGGTGAGGGCGACGAGCCGCCCCTCCATGACCTCCCGCCGCACCAGGAGCTCCGGCAGGAAACTTGACCCGACCCCTTCCGCGACGAGCCGCTTGATGACCGACGGATGATTGATCTCGACCGTCTGAATGCCAACTCCGC
>JAJZYZ010000013.1 GCA_021797815.1 Bacillota bacterium | reverse complement strand
CGTCACCCGCAGTCTGTTTGAGAAGCATGGCTTCACCTACGACCGGCCGAAGGGCACGAAGAACTGCGTGATGCGAAAAGTGGTGGCGGGCCGCTGACACATTCGGAGACCCCTGGCATCGGGGCGGATTCGACGTGCCCATCACGCATGGGAAGGTAGCCGCGTCATGCGCGTGGCGGAGCTTTCCTGACTCGCCGTCCCGGTGTCCCTGGGCGTCTCGGCCGAGCGGCTTAGAAGGGCCTCCACCAGTGTGCGAGGATGGTGAAGCGAGATCCGCATCTCCCCGAAGCAGGAGGGTTTTCGTGCCAGCGGTCGTCCTCCCGGATCTGGAAGAAGCCCGGGGCTTTTTAGAGTCGTGGCTGGTCCGCCCCTGCCCTGAGCTGGTGCTGGTGGGAGCGGGAGCCTGGTCACGGGCGTTTGGCTTTTCGTGGACCGGGCGGGAGGTGGTGGCCCGCTTCGGTCCCCATCACCAGGACTTCGACAAAGACCGCCTCCTGGCGGGCGTGCCCCACGAGGGGGTGCCGATTCCGCGCGTGCTGGCGTCGCAGGTGACGCCCTGGGGCTTCGTGCAGGTGACCGAACGCGTCTCGGGCCGGTTTCTGGACCATCTGGACGCGCGATCGCTGAGAGCCGCCCTGCCGGCGCTGCTCATGGTGCTTGATGCGCTCGGCGCCGTGGAGGTGCCCGGCCGATCCGGCTTCGGACTCTTTGACGGGAGCGGCCGTGCGCCGCATGCCTCGTGGGCAGCGACGCTGCTTTCGGTCGGCGAGGACGAGCCGGAAAGCCGGATTCATGGGTGGCGGGCCCGCCTTGCGGCCACCCCTACGGGCATGGCGCCTTTTTTGGAGGCGCTGACCGTGCTGAGACGCCTTGCCCCCGATCTGCCGGATGAGTCTCGGGTCGTGCACCAGGACCTTCTCCACGAGAACGTATTTGTGGCCAGGTCTCGCATCACGGGCGTGATTGACTGGGGAAACGCCCTCTTCGGCGACCCACTTTACGACGCGGCCTGCCTTCTCTACTGGCTCCCCGTAAGCCCGCACACGGCGGGTCTTGACGTGATGCCCTTCCTGAAGCGGCACTGGGCGGACGCCGACCAGCACCCCCACGAGGCCCGGCGTCGGCTCCTCGCCTGTGAGATTCATATCGGTCTTGGCGCCCAGGCCTATAACGCCTGGTGCGGGCGCGCCGATGACGTGGCGCGATGGGCCGGGCGTACCCTTCAGATCGCCCGCGAGGCCGTCTGAGACCGGCCGCGGTCAGTCGTTCTCCCGAGCCCGCCGCGGTGGTTGGAGCGGTCGGACAGCATCTCCGGTCTCGGCCCCGGCCATCTGCCCGCCTTCCTGACGCCGCGCCGTGCTTGTTGCGCACACGGGCGGTCCTGGCTCCCCGAAGACCGACGGGCCCGGAAAGAAATGGCCCTGTCGTTATTAAGCATGGGGGGCCGGTACAGGCTATGATCGTGTCCAGGCATGAGGCGGCGCCGGCCGTTAGAAGGAGCACACGAGAAATGGCTCAGGAAAGACGCTTTCGATTGGAAAGCCGCATTGCGCACGCCGGAGTCGGACAGGACCCGCTCTACGGGTCAATCGCGGTTCCGGTTTATCAGGCCGTCACCTACCAGCATCCCGGAGCCGCTCTGGGACCTTTCGATTACAGCCGCACCGCCAATCCCACCCGCCGGTCCGCGGAAGAGGCGCTGGGAGCCCTGGAAGGGGGAGCGGGCGCGAGCCTGTTTTCGTCGGGCATGGCCGCCATCACCGCGCTTTTTCATCTCCTCGCCAGTGGTGACCACATCATCCTGACCCAGGACCTTTATGGCGGCACGTATCGCGTGCTGCACGACGTGTTTGCGCCGCTCGGGCTCCTGGCCGATTTTGTTGACACCACGGATCCCGAGGCCGTCCGGCGTGCCCTCCGCCCGACCACCCGCCTGGTGTTTGTCGAGACCCCCTCCAACCCGCTCCTGCGGGTGAGCCCGCTGGCTCAACTAGCCGGACTGGCACATGAGGCGGGGGCGCTTTTGGCCGTGGACAACACGTTTATGACCTTTGCCCGCCAGCGTCCGCTGGAGCATGGCGCCGACGTCGTCATCTATTCCGCCACGAAATATCTGGCCGGTCACAACGACGTGCTGGCGGGACTCCTGGTGGCAGGGACCGCGGAACTTCACGAACGCGTGGCTGCCATCGCCAACGCGACCGGCGGGGTGCTGGCGCCCTGGGACTCCTTTCTTCTTCTGCGCGGTTTGAAGACCCTGGCCCTCCGGCTCGACCGGGCCGAGCACAATGCCGGGCGGGTGGCGGAGAGCCTCCTCGGCCACCCGGCCGTGTCCCAGGTCTTCTATCCGCAGGAGCCGATGCTGTCGGCCGCGGCGTTTGTCCTCCATGCGTCGCAGGCCCGCGGACCGGGCGCGATGGTGGCGTTCTCGCTTCGCGACCCCGACGCCGTCGCCAGACTCATGGACGGCCTGCAGCTGATTGTCCCGGCCGTAAGCCTGGGCGGGGTCGAGTCCCTCATCACGCATCCCTACAGCGAGACCCACCGGGAGTTTCCCGAGGAGCGGCGGCGTGAGCTCGGATTCGTGCCCGGCCTGATGCGGCTTTCCGTCGGGATCGAAGACGCGGACGACCTGTGCGAGGATTTGAAGGAGGCACTGGACCGGCTATGAGCGAGCAGGAGCAGCACCAGGCGAAGGACGACCTTGGCACCCGGTTTGTTCACACCGGCCAGGAACGCGACCCGGCCACCGGGGCCATCACGCCTCCCGTCTATCGGGCCGTGAGTTTTCACCAGCCGGACCCGTTTCACGCGCACGGCTTTGACTACTCGCGGTCGGGCAATCCCACCCGGGCCGCCCTCGAGGGCGCCTTGGCTGAGCTTGAAGGCGGTGTGCGCGGCTTTGCCTTCGCGTCTGGCAATCAGGCTCTTACAGCGTCACTCCTCCTCTTGAAGACGGGGGATCATGTGCTGGTGACACGCGACTGCCAGGGCGGGACCCAGCGCCTCTTCCGGGCCGTCCTGGACCGATTCGGCCTGCACGCCACCTACGTTGACACCGATGATCTGGAACAGCTGGAACGGGCGCTCCGTCCCACGACCCGCGCTCTCCTGATCGAGAACTATTCGAATCCGTTCCTGCGGGTGACCGATGTGGCGCTTCTCGCCGAGTGGGCGCACACGAGGAATCTCCTGGTCATGGTCGACAATACGTTTCTCACGCCGGCCGGCCAGACCCCGCTCCGGCTCGGCGCCGATCTGGTGATTCACTCCGCCACCAAGATGATGGCGGGGCACGCCGACGTCACGGCCGGCGTGGTGACGGCCCGGGAGGAGACGTGGGCGGGGCCGCTCTACACGGTGCAGAACGCGACCGGCGGCATCCTCTCGCCCGACGATTCCTACCAGGTCCTGCGCGGGCTCCACACCCTCCCGCTCCGTCTTGAGCGGGCGGCCGCCGGCGCGGGCGCGCTGGCCGAATGGCTCCGTGGCCAGGATGAGGTGGCCGAGCTTTTCTACCCCGGGCTTGTCGGCCACCCCGGCCATGCCCTCGCCCGCCGCACCACCCGCACCTTCGGCACCATCGTGACCCTCAGGCTCCGGCGTCCTGAAAGCGCCTCCGCCTTCGTGGAGGCCTTGCGGCTGGTGCAGGTGAGCGCGGGCTTCGGCGGCACCGAAACCACCCTCTCGGTGGCGGCCCTGCACTGCCACGGAGCGCTCACCGACGAGGAGCGGGCGGAGCGCGGCATCACGCCCGCCGTCATGCGCTTTTCTGTGGGTCTCGAAGATCCGTCCGATATCATCGCCGACGTCGGCCGCGCGCTTGCAGCCGCCCGGCGCGCTTCCTGACCGGATCTCACTCAGACGCGAGTTCGGTGCCGTTCAGGATGAGGACCCGGCGGATGGCCGCCGTCTTTTCCAGCATCGCGGAGACCGAGCAGTAGCGCTCGGCCGACAGGGAGACGGCGCGGGCGAACTGCTCCGGCTTCACATCCGGCGAGTCAAGGGTGTAGACCAGGTCGATGTGGTTGAAGACCCGCGGGTGTTCCTCGCGCCGGTCGGCCGCCACGTCGATGTCAAAACGGGTTACCGTGACCCGCATCTTCTTCAAGATGGACAGGACGTCGATGCCGGTGCACCCGGCCAGGGAAATGGCCGTCAGCTCCGTCGGCCGGAGTCCCTGTCCCTTGCCCCCCACATCCGGCCCCGCATCCATGACCACCTGAAAGCCCGACTCCGACATGGCCCGGAGCGCCATCCCGTCCGGATCGATAAGACTCACGCTGGCTTTCGGCATCAGCTCACGTCCTCTCCCTCAACGTGGAGCGCCTCCACCCGCGGCAAGGGCGGGAACGGCGTCCACGCTGGCTCCTCGGCCACCGCGGCCTCCCGTTCCTCGACACTCTTATAGCAGCGCTCCCAGCGATCACAGCCAAGGCAGTGGGACCCCACCTCGCGCGGCGGGAGCTTCCCTTCCTCGGCCCATCCCCGCGCCCGCACCACCCGCTCGCGCACCCACCCGCCAAGCTCATTGGGCCACGGGAGGGCGAACTGCAGGCGCCGCCGCATCTCCTCCCGCGAATCAATCACGAGCCGCCCGGAGGGATAGTGGGTAATCTCGAGATAGAGGGCGAGCTGCGCCATGAAGCCGAGCGGGGGCTCGCCCGCCGCCCGGATGGCGGAGAAACGGTCGGGATTCACGGTCTTGTACTCCACCACCGTGACCTGTCCCGACGGGGAGCGGAGAAGTGCATCGGCCCGACCGGAGACGCCCATGCCGGGGTCCCGCATCGGCGCCTCCGCGGCCAGCAGTCCGCCGCCCTCGGCAAGCTCCAGCATGAACGTTTTATGCCACGCGCTGCCCGCCGCCATGCGGCTTCGGGTGTCGGCGTCGAGACGGCGTCCAAACCCCAGCAGATCCATGGCCGCGTAGCGAAGGCAGGATCCGGCCAGATGGGGCGGGAAGGAGCGGACTTTTCTGGCCATGTCAGGAAATCGTCTCGCCGGGCGTCATCTCCACCACTTCCGTCTCCCCGCCCACAAGCGCCGACAGCGCGGCCGGGGTGCCGGCGAGCGCGTCGAAGGTGCCGTAGTGCATGGGGATGACGGCTTT
The DNA here is from genome assembly GCA_021797815.1 of Bacillota bacterium. Classification (GTDB taxonomy): domain Bacteria; phylum Bacillota; class Sulfobacillia; order Sulfobacillales; family JAIMBI01; genus JAKATP01. The sequence goes on along the minus strand of JAJZYZ010000013.1, from coordinate 44,246 downwards.
GGGCTTCAGGAGCCGCACCGCGTATGCCGCCTCCTTGGGGGCCATGGTGAAGTGGCCCCCGATGGGCAGGAGCGCGATGTCGGGCTCGTACAGATCATGGATGAGCGCCATGTCGCCAAACACGGCCGTATCCCCGGCGTGATAGAGGGTAAGCCCGTTCTCAAGCGTCACCACAAAGCCGGCCGCCTCACCGCCGTACACCAGCCCCTCCGCGGTGGTGATGCCGCTCGAGTGAACGGCCTGCACCATGGTGAACCTGATGCCGGCCACCTCCACCGTGCCGCTCTTGTTCATGCCGATGAGGTGGTCGACGCCCTGGCCTTCCAGAAAGCTCGCAATCTCGAAGTTCGTGACCACGGTCGCGCCTGTCCGCTCGGCGACGGCCGCCGCGTCTCCCATGTGGTCGAAGTGTCCGTGCGACACCGTGATGACGTCGGCCTGGTTCAGGGTCCGGTAGCTGTCGGGGCACCGCGGGTTCTCCGTCAGCCAGGGGTCCATAACCACGTGCCGGCCGCCTGGAGACCGTACCAGAAACGTGGCGTGTCCGAGCCATGTGATCTGAGCGCCGTCGAGGTTCATTTCATCGCCCTCCCGCGGACCGCATGCCGGGAGCAAGAAAGGCCGGAAGCTCGAAGAGACTTGGCAGCACCGCCACGGCTCCTGCCCGCATGAGGTCCTGATGGGTAAAAGTGTTGCCGAGCACGCCCACCCCGTCAACATGAGCGGCGCGCGCCGCCATCAGGTCGTAGGGGCTGTCGCCCACCATGACCGCCTCCTCCGGACGCACGCCCGAAAAATGCTGGAGGGCAAACAGGAGCGGCGTGGGATCCGGTTTGTGGTGCGCCGTGTCCTCGAGGCCTACGACCACCGAGAATGCGTCTTCCAGGCCGAGCCAGTCGAGGCCGCGCTTCACCATGAGCCGGCGTTTGGAGGAGACGACCCCAAGCGCCACGCCCCGGGCTTGAAGCCACGCCACCGCTTCTTGCGCCCCCGGGCAGACGGCCACCGTCCGGTCGTGCGCCTCTTCGTTGTGCGCCCGGTACGCCCGGATGAGCCGCTCCTGCACAATCTCGTCGCCGTCCGGGACCAGCTCCCGAAACTGCTCGTCAAGGGTCCGCCCGAAGTACGGGGCCAGCTTCTCGTCCGTCACGTCAAAACCGGCCACCGACCGGAGCGCATGGTGGGTGCTGGCCCGCACCAGCGGCGTGGTGTCAAGGAGCGTGCCGTCGAAATCAAACAACGCCACGCGCGTCGGGACCCTCCGTCCCGAAAGGCCGTGGCCGCCTCCGGCCGCCTCTTCGGCCATCCGGCCGCTAAAGCGGCAGACCCACGACGCGCGCGGGGTCGCCGTTGCTGCCAAGGACTTTGATGGGGAGGGCTACCAGCTGGAACCGGTCGGGAAGCTCCGGCGTATAGGCCAGCTCCTCGATGATGAGGCAGTCGCCGCCCAGCAGCACGCGGTGAATCGCGAAGTCGGCCGTGTCCACCGGGTCAACGGAGGCACAGTCGACGGCCAGCATGCCGGTCTCATGAAGAACCAGCCAGCGGGCCCCGTCTTCGGACAGCACCGGAAAGTCGAAGTACGCCGGGGTCCCGAACCGCTCCCCCGCTCCGGTGGCCAGAATGACCGCCTCCCGGCGGAAGTCTTCCCCCAGCACGGCCGCCAGCATGGCGGCCGTTACCGGTCCCGTGCGCGCCCGCACCACCCGGGCCGGTGTGATGAATCGCTCGAGCGGGTACGTCTCGAGACCCGGCGCTCCCGCCACGAAGTGGCGCGGGCCGTCGATATGCGTCCCGGTGTGATTCCAGAAATGATAATCCGACATTCCGTAGCCGTCCCGCTCCGGCTCCGCCAACGCCGTCAGCACTGGCTGCGGCTTTCCCGGATGCATGGGCATGTCCTCGGCGATCGTCCGGGTCAGGTCCCACATGACGCGCACCTCCAGCTTCCACTATACCGTTATGCCGTCATCGCCCGGTTGTGGCGGCAGGGAGCTCCGGTGCCGCTGGCGAAACCTGGCGGTAAGCTGGACAGCGTCCGAAATAGCCTGAAGACGCCGTCGTCCTGGCACGAGCGGCCAGGCCGAAGCGGGTGAGCCGGCGGCCGCCGCGGCACTCATTGGGGTGGGACCGAGGGAGACGAGGGAGGGAGACCATGTATCTCGTCTTTGACATCGAGACGGTCCCGGACGTCGCGGCACTGGGGCGCTGGCTCAGGCTCCCCGCCGAGGCAGACGCCGACACCGTGATGGCCGCCTTCTCTGAGGCGCGGCCGGACGCGGTGATGCCAAAACCTCTTTTCCACCAGATTGTTGCCATCGCCGGCGCCGTCATCGGGGACGACGGCCGGCTGCAGACGCTTCGGGCCATGGGCGATCCGGACGACAGCGAGGCGGCCCTCATCGAACGGTTCTTTGCCTATCTGGAACGGGCCCATCCCCGTCTCGTGGGCTGGAATTCGAGCGGATTTGATCTGCCCTGTCTCCAGTACCGCGCCCTCCGCCACCGTCTTGCCATCGGCGCCTTCTACCGTCAGCGCGGCTATCGCTACCGGTACAACGAGGAGTTTCATTGGGATCTGATGGACCTCCTGTCGGCCTATGGGGCGTCAACGCGGGTGGCGCTTGACGAGATGGCGGCGCTGTGCGGGATTCCCGGCAAGCTTGAAGTGGATGGCCGCGATGTGTGGCCGCTGTACCGCGCGGGGCAGCTTGACCGCATCCGCCGCTACTGCGAGACCGATGTGCTCTCAACCAGCATCATCTTCGTGCGCTACGCGCTCCTGCGCGGTCTCTTTGACACCGGACGGGCGGCCGCATTTGACGACAGCGTCACGACGCTTCTGCGGGAGACCGAAGAGGAGCATCTGAAGGCGTATCGCGAGGCCTGGAGCGCCCTAGACGAGGGGCCGTCTTAACAGTCCATTCATGATGACGCGGCGCCACTCGCCTATACTCGTGCCATGAGCACGCGTGTCTATGTGGTGGAGGACGAGCCGGAGCTTGTCCGCCTTCTGACCACCTATCTGGAACGCGCCGGCCACACGGTCCGGTCTTTCCTCGATGGTCAGCAGGCAGAACGGGCCATCGTGGCGGACCCACCCGAACTTATCCTGCTTGACGTCCTCCTGCCCGGCCGCGACGGACTCGGGCTCCTGCGCAGCATCCGGACGCAGGGCGTCGGTACGCCTGTCATCCTGCTCACCGCGCTCGGTCAGGAGCGAGAGCGCATCGAAGGCTTTCGGGCCGGTGCCGACGACTACGTGGCCAAACCGTTCTCGCCGGCGGAGCTCATGCTGCGGGTCGACGCCATCCTGCGCCGGGCGCGCACCGGCGAGGCGCCGGGGGTGGTGCTGCACGTCGGCCCAATCAGTCTTGACCCTCGAAGCCACCTGGTGGAAGTGCACGGGCGGGTGCTCTCCCTCACGCCCACCGAGTTCCGGCTCCTGTCTGCCCTGATGTCGCGGCCGGGCTGGACGTTCGAGCGCCAGCAGCTTCTCGACATGGTGGCCGGTCCTGACTTTCTTGGCTACGACCGCAACATCGACGTTCATATTGCGAACCTCCGCAAGAAGCTCGGGGTGATGCCGAGCCCCATCCACACCGTGTACGGCGTGGGCTACCGCATGGTGGCGCCCGAGGTTTTGTGAAACGGATAGGCGTCCGGCCGTATCTCTTCATCACAGCCGCGCTGTCGATTGCGGTCGGCCTGGGCCTCATCGGCCTCTTCGTCGCCCGCACCGCCAGTCGCGAGGTGACCCTCTACGGGCACCACCGCGCCCAGGCCGAGGTGGTGCGGGTGGCCTCCACTCTGGCCACCCTCTACAATCGGCGCGGGCTTACCGCCATGGAAGTGGGGGCCCAGCACTTTGCCGATCTGCTGGATTCGCGGCTCTTCATCCGCACCGTTTACGGATCGTTCACGGTCGTCCCCCTCCACGCGGGCCCCAATAAAGCGCATGGGCGCCCGCGCCTCATCGCGGTGGTTCCGATCCACGCGGCCGGCCTGGGAGTGGGCGCCACCCTGTCCGTGTTTGGCGCCCCCCACCTTGACCCTCGCCTTGCGCCGGTGCTGCATGCCATCGAGCGGAGTCTCTTGTGGGCCTCCATCGCGGGATTTCTGACCGCGCTTGCGCTGTCGGTTGTCGTGGGCGAGCGCCTCGTGGGACCGATCCGGCGCATTACCGAGAGCGTCCGCCGCCTCGGCGAGGGGGATCTCACCAAGCGGGTGCCGGTGGCGGGCCCGGTGGAGGTGGCCGAACTCAGCGACAACTTCAACCGCATGGCCGACGCCCTGTCCCGCAGCGAGGACAATCGCCGGAAGATGGTGGCGGACGTGGCCCATGAGCTCAGGACGCCGCTCAGCATCCTCATCGGCTATCTCGAAGCCATGCGCGACGGGGTGGTGCCGGGGGATGGCGCGGCCCTGGCCGTCGTCGAAACCCAGGGCCGCCACCTGGCCCGCCTCGTGCAGGACCTCCAGGATCTGGCCCTATCTGACGCCGGTGAGCTTGCAACCGCCCTCGATCCCCTGGATCTGGCGGCGCTGGCCCGGGGCCTGGTACCGGCGTGGGCCGTGGAGGCGCAGACCCATGGCATCTCACTTGCGTGGACCGGCGGTCCCGAACCGCAGACACCCCTTCCCGTGCGCGGTGACGCCGAGCGCCTCCGACAGGCGCTTGGAAACTATCTCGCCAACGCCGTCCGCCACACCCCGGCCGGCGGCCGCATCACCGTGGGCGCCACCCGCGTCGGCGACTGGGCCCGGCTCTTTGTGGCCGACACCGGACCCGGCATACCGCCCGAGGAGGCGGCGCATGTGTTCGAGCGCTTCTACCGGGTGGACCGGGCGCGATCATCGCGCACGGGCGGATCGGGACTCGGGCTCGCCATCACCCGAAACCTCGTCGAGCGCATGGGCGGGCGCGTGGGGGTCGACTCGACACCCGGCGCCGGCAGCGTGTTCTGGCTGGAGCTGCCGCTAGGCGCGTGACGCGCGGGCTGCATGCGAGGGCGGCCGGTTAACGGCGCACGCATGGACAGGCGCCGGGTCTTTGAGACGCCCACTGTCCTCATCGCTCCGACGGCGCCTCGTTAACGGCGGAATAAGCGGCGGTACAGGCGCACCGTTCCGTAGGTGAAGAATGGTCCCAGGATGACGGCCACCGCGATTTCAACGAAGAGGCCATAACCGTAGTAGACGGTCCAGATGGCGTTCAGCACGAAGTAGACAACGGTCGCGACGATGAGGCTGATGACGGAGGTCTGATAGGCCGACCGGAACATGCTGCGCCCCCCGCGTCAGATTTAAGAGCCGGCCCGTCGGTAGTCCCGGAGCGTCTTCAGCATGCGGACCGTCAGGATGCCGGCCCATTCGCGCCGCGCACGCTCCCAGGCTTCAGGATACTGGTTCCAGGTCCAATTGGGCCACCATCCCCCGTCCGGAGCCTGCGTCTCGATCCGGTAGTCGAGGTTGACGGCGACAACGGCCGCCAGCTCGGGGTAGAAGAGGGCATCGGGTGCCGGGGCCAGGGTCAGCGGTTCTGCGCCATACGCGGCCCAGGCGGCGGGCGAGGCCTCCACGGTCCCGGGCAGCGAAGCCCGAAGACGCCCCGTCATCTCCTCGCGGGCCGCGGCCGGCAGAGACCGGGCGCACCGCTCCCAGCATAAGAAGTCATGAAGGTCGAAGGGCAGCGATGCGGACCGAAACTCCTGGAGGGCGCGCTCGGTCAGGCGATCAACAAACACCGTGGGCACGACCCGCGCATGCCGCCACAAGAGGCCCACAACTTCCGCACTCGGGTTGGCCCAGGTTATCTCCACCCCCGAGCGTCCGGTCTCGGGATCGACGTGCCACCAGGGGGCGTGCGGTGACTGGTTGACCATCTCCGGCACCGCCGGCCAGCGGAGTTCCTGTGGATCAAGCGCCCCCAGGAGGTAGCGCATCGCCCCCACCACCAGCGGGTGCTCGGTGGGCAGGTCCAGGATGTCCGCGTACTGGAGCCCCACGGTGGTCGCCAGCGGCGACGACGCCTCGAGCGTAAAGTCGGGTTCGAGCGCCCGCCCGAAGCCCCCGTCGAGGTTCTGGAAGCGCCGCAGCTCACGCACGACCCCTTCCCGATCGGATCCCCGAAACCAGTACCCGAAGAGCGCCTGCTCCAGTGGACGCGCATGCTCGCGCACAAACCGCGCCGCGCGCTCCCATGCCTCGGGCTGAAGACGCTTCACGCAACCCGCCTTCCTGGCCTTTTCCCAAGCCCACTCAGTAGACGCTCAGATACTGGTCAATCTCCCAGGGATGCACGGCCGTCCGGTAGACGTCCCACTCGATGCGTTTGGCGTCGGTCAGGCTTTGCGACAGCTCGGCGCCCAGCGCCTCCTGCACCACGCCATCCTCACGAAACCGGGCGATGGCCTCATCGAGGCTGGCCGGGAGGCGTCCGATGCCAAGCTCCACCCGCTCGGCCTCCCGCAGGCGGTGAACGTTTTGCGCGGCCGGTGGCTCCATCCCGGTCGCCAGCCCGTCAAGGCCGGCCGCCGCAATCGCCGACAGCGCCAGGTAGGGGTTGCAGGCGGGATCGGGCGAGCGAAGCTCGAGGCGCGGGTTCTGGCCGCGGTCGGTCGCGAGCCGCACCATCGGACTGCGGGAGCGGCGCGACCAGCCGATGTAGATAGGCGCTTCATAGCCGGGTACGAGACGCTTGTAGGAATTCACCAGGGGATTTGTCACCAGCGAGAATCCGGCCGCGTGGTGCAGGAGACCGGCCAGAAACGCCCGTCCGACCGACGAGAGACTGTCGGGTGCGTCGACACCGAAAAAGGCGTTGTCGCCGTCCTGCTCAAGGTGGCAGTGGAGGTGGAGTCCGGACCCGTTGATGCCCGCCACCGGCTTTGGCATGAAGGTGGCGTGAAGGCCGGCCTGGCGGGCCACTTCCCGCACCACCGTGCGCAAGGTCACCAGCTGGTCGGCCGCCATCAGCGCGTCCTGGGGCGCCAGGTCAATCTCGTGCTGACCGGGCGCCACCTCGTGGTGACTGGCGGCCACCCGGATGCCCATCTGCTCGAGGAGCCCCACCATGTCCTGCCGTACCTGCTCGCCGCGGTCCACCGGCGCCAGGTCGAAGTAGCCGGCCTGGTCCTCCGTGCGTGTGGTGGCGCGGCCTCGCTCGTCGCGATCGAACAGGAAAAACTCCACCTCCGGCGCCACCCGCAGACTGAAGCCGCGCTCACGCACCGCCGCCAGCACCCGCTTCAAGGCCGTGCGCGGGCAGCCGGGGTAGGGGGTGGTGTCGGGGCGCCGGATGTCGCAGATGAAGCGGGCGGTGGGAGGGCCGGCCGATACCCAGGGGAACACGACAAATGTGCCCGGGTCGGGTTGCAAAAACATGTCGGCTTCCTCCACCCGGGCAAATCCCTGGATGGAGGAGCCGTCGAAGGGAACGTTGCCGTCAAGCGCGTCCGGCAGGAGATCCACCGGGACCGTGACGGTCTTGGCCACTCCCAGGACATCCGTGAATTGGAGCCCCACCTGACGCACCCCGGCCGCGTCCGCCCGCTTGAAAATCTCGTTGCGATCCGCCTCGTTCGCCATACGCGCCTCCGCGAAAATTATCGGTCGCGTCGAATTGTATTCTCGGAAAGGAGCGTGACACATGCTGAACGCCCGTCAAATCCTGACCCCCGGCGTGGCCGCGACCGGCCTCATGGTCCTGTCGGTGCTGGCCTGGTACCCCGCGCCGACCGCCGTACGGCATGCTTCCCACGCACGCCAGACCGTTCGGCCGTCTCCCTTTCATCCGGTCATCGAGACGGCGTCATTCCCGCCGCTCGAGCACCCCGCTGCCGCACCGACTGCTTCGGCGGCCCCTGCGTCGCCGACGGCAGGCGGGACCGCCTCCGAGCCGTCGCCGGCTTCTTCGAGCCCTCCCGCCCATGGGCACGGGCACCCGGGGCACGGGCCCCGAGTCACGTCCGCCCGTTCCCCTCTCGGGACCACGGCGGCTCCGCTGCTCCTGGTCTCCCTGGCGCCCTAGTCGAAATGGCGGACAATACTGCTCTCGTCAAGGCTCGGATAGCGGGCCTGGTGTCCCGCCCAGACCTGGAAGCCCACGGCCCCCAGCGCGAGGCCGAAGTTGAGCTCCTCCGCCATCTCCACGGCGAGCCGCATGTCCTTGGTGCGGTTGGCCACGGAAAACCCGGGGTCAAACATCTGCCGGCCCAGGCGGTCCAGCACTTTTGACAGCTCGAACGACTGCGCGGAGCTGAAAGGCAGCACCTCTCCCATCAGGTCCAGGCTGAGACCGGCCGCCTGTCCGAGCCGCACGCCTTCTGCCGCCACCATCAACGTGAGGCCGGAGACGAAGTTGCCGACAAGCTTCATGGTCTGTCCGAGGCCGCTGTCCCCGATGTAGACAATCTTGCGGCCCATGAGCTCCAACACCGGCCGGGCCTGGGCGAATGCCGATTCCGATCCGCCGACCATGATGGTGAGCGTGGCCTCCCGCGCGCCGATGTCGCCGCCGGTCACGGGTGCGTCGAGCCACGTGATCCCCCGGCCCTCGGCCGCCTCATTGAGCGCGCGCGTGGCCTCCGGAGAAATCGTGGACATGTCCACCACCAGGCTCCCGCGCGCCGCGCCCGCCAAAACGCCGTCTTCGCCCTCTGCCACGGCCCGCACCGCCCGGTCGTCGGTCACCATAATAATGGTCAGGTCGGCTCCCTCGGCGGCCTTCGCCGGACTCTCAGCCCATGCTGCTCCCGCCTCCAGCACCGGCCCGGCACGTTCGGCGGTGCGGTTGTAGACCGTGACCGCGTGGCCGCCCCGGACCAGGTTCAACGCCATGGCCTGTCCCATCACTCCGAGTCCCACAAAACCAATCCGCACGGTATGCCTCCCTGATCTGCCTGGTTCCTCTAAGATAGCCGGTTCGGGCGCGGACAGACACTTTAGACGCGCAGATTGGCGCCGGACAGCGGGATGGCTATGCTCAACGCAATGTTGACGGCGAAGCCTTCACCGAGCGTCCAATCGATCGTATATCTCCTGGTCGGCGCCAATTCGATAAGCGCCCTGGTGCGCTTCATGTCGCTCCCGTTCTTGGCGCTCTACCTGCACGTGGCCCTCCACGCTTCGTTTGCCCTCTCCGGCCTCATTGTGGGCCTCGGTTCGCTGGTCACCGTGCTGGCGAGTCTGTTTCTCGGTCCGCTCAGCGACCACATGAGCCGTGTGCGCGTGATGCTGGCCGGAACCGGTCTACTGGGCCTCGCGTTTACGGCCGAGGGTCTGGCCCGATCGCTGGCCGTTTTTGTGGGACTGCAGGTGGTGGTCGGCATCGGCTTCGCCCTCGAGGGGCCAGCCTTTGAGGCGCTGGTGTCGGACCTCACCCCGCCTCCTAAGCGCGTGCTGCTCTTTGGCTGGATTTACTGGGGGGCCAATATCGGAGCGGCCTTCGGGCCAGCGTTGGGCGCATTCGCGGGGGCGGGCCGGCATGGGCTCCCGTTTGTGGTGGCGGGGACGGTGGTGATGGCGCTCGCGCTCCTAGGGGCGATAGGCCTCCGCCATGTGCCGGATGACCACGTGCCGGAGGGGGCGCGGCCGGGGATGGGCCAGTCGCTCCGTACGCTCCTCGGGGCCGTGCAGGACCGCATCCTGCTGCTCTATCTGCTGGGGCAGGTGGTGAGCGGCCTTGCGTACGTGCAGCTTGAAACGACGCTCGGCCAGTACATCGGCACGCACACCGCCATGGGGGCGAGGCTGTTCGGATACATGATGGCGGCCAACGGGTTTACGGTGCTGGCGCTCCAGCCCCTGTTGGGCCGCTTCCTGCAGTCGCGATCCGTGCTGTGGAGCACGCTGGTCGGCACCGGCATCATGGCGCTCGGCTTTGCCGGCTACGGGGTGGCGGCGTCTGCGACCGCCTTCATCGGCGACCAGGTGTTCATGACGGTGGGCGAGGTCATCTCCTCCCCCGCTTCGCAGACGGTGCTGTCGGTGCTGGCGCCTGCCAACCGGCGGGCCACCTATTTCACGCTGCAGACACTAGCCTACGGTCTCCCCCAGTTTGTGGGGCCGGCGCTCGGCGGCCTGGCCCTGCAGACGGCGGGCAAATGGGCCGTATTCGGCGGGATGGCGCTTGTCACCACCACCGCCCTCGCTTTCTACCGGGCGGCGCTCCGGCGCGACGGGCGCTTTCTCCGCCCGGCGCGCGAACTCACCGACGCCGCCCCGGTTTAGGGGGCCGAGGCCAGACGTCGTCGTCGTGTCAGGATCGTACCGGCGCCGGACGCACGACGGCCGAGCGAGAAACGCGCGGCCCATGCGCGCTCACCAGCTCGCGCACCCGGTCAAACTCGGTATCGGCAATGGCGCGCTCAAAACGCCGGAAGCCCGCCATGCGAAAACCTTCCTGCGAGGCCAGGCGGTGGATCTCGCGCACCTTGTCGGGATCGACGCTCGGTCCCAGGGTGAAGTTTTCGAGCCGCCCCGCCAGCGCCAGCGCCATCGTCTCGGCCATGCAGGCCTCCACCATCCGCGGGGGAAACCCGAAGTCCATGCCCATGTCGGCGTCAGCGCCCGGAACCTCAATCACCCCGCCGTCAATCACCATCACGTCGGGGCGCCGCTCCGTAACCAGCCGGGACAGGTTCCGCGGACGGGCCACGTCACACACCAGCGAGCCGGCCTTCAGGTCTTCGGGCGCCACGATGGCATCCGGGGACGACGAGACGGCAATGACGATGTCGGCACTCCGAACAGCCGTCGGAATATCAGTTTCGATGACGAAGCGGCCGTCGGGCCGACGCTCCTGAAGCGTGTCGCGGAGCTCCTCCAGCCGCTCGCGTCCCCGCGCCACCAGCGTCAGCGCCGGCACCTCTTCCGCCAGGAGCTGACAGCAGGCGGCGCCGATGGAGCCGGTGGCGCCGATGACGGCGACCGTGGCGGCAGCCGGATCGAGGCCGAGGCGGCGTGCGCCGAGAAGGGCTCCCTCCACCGCCGTGGCGGTCGTGTAGGAGTTGCCGGTCGTCACCGGAATCTTCAGCATCCGCGACAGCGACACCCCGCGATCGCCGGCAATCTTGGTAAACGCGCCGAGGCCGACAATCTCGGCCCCGAGCGCCTCGGCCATCCGGCCCGCTCGGAGGAGTTTGGCCAGCACACGCGGATAGGGGCTTTCCAGAATGAGGCGGGGCGTGAGGGGCAGGCCGATAAGCCAGCCTTCAAGCTCCTCGCCAGCCGGCGAGCGCACGCCCGTGACATGCGCCACCTTGAGCGGCGGCACCACACTGAAGAGTCGCTCCACCACCGGGTCCGGCAGCATGCGGGTAAACGGGAACTTGCGGGCAAAGTCGTCCAACCGAAGCGGATGCAGTATGAAGGCAAAGCGCCGCACGGCGATCCCCTTTCTCTCTGCACGGTGTGCACAGATCTGTGCACATTGTATCAGTTTGAGGAGGCCGCCATACCCTACGCCGCCAACTTCTGGGTGCGCGGGTCCCGGTCAGGCGCCATCAGGGCCGCCGCCCGCCCGGGCCCGTGTCCGGGCATCGCTCAAGGGCAGGGTCAGGGAGCATCCCGACCCTCGGGCACGTCCGCTGCCTGAACGGCTCTCAGGCACAGCGTTCCTATCTCAACCCCGCGACTTCGATCGGCGGCGGGAGCGGTCCGCCACCTGCTCCAGGCGGGCCACATGGTGGCTCAGGCTCAGGCGGTCCTGTTCGACGGCCCGACTGACCTGGTGCTCGAACACGCCCCAGAACTCCAAGAGGGGCCGGATGACCTGACGCACGTACTCGTCCAGGCCATATCCACCGCATCGTTCCACCACGTGCATGCGGTTTGCAAACCCGGGCATCCCCGCGCCTGGCATCGCGAAGCTGGGAATGACCCGGCAGACCGCCTCCAGGCCATTCGGGTCCCGTTCCAGATAAGCGGCCACCGCGTCTCGGTAAAACGCGAAGTGGAGCGTCTCATCACGCGCCAGAGCATGCAGCACGCGGGCCAGATTCGGGTCCTGAGGCTGACTGACGCGGGCCAGATTTTGATAAAAGGTGCGGGTCGCGAGTTCCTGGATGGTTGTGTACACCATGATGCCCAGGAGATCTTCGGCCGGCAGGCCCCATCCGATTTCCAGGACATCCCGACGCAGGCGGTTCCGGCTGACCGGATCGCCATTGCGCGTCAGCAGCAAGAACACCTCCAGCGTGCGGGAGTGCTGATCTTCCTCGGCTGTCCACCGCCGTATAAAGTGCTTGAGGGCGGGCGGCGCCTCCGCAAAGCCGCGTGTGAGCCCGGCCGTGAACCAGGGCAAGTTCACCTCCGTCAGGAGAGCCGTCTCCACGGCCAGGATGAGCTCGGGGCTGAGGGTGCCGTCCTGGGGTGTCCAGGGATTGGCCCGCCAGGTACGGCCAAGCTCCCACGGGAGCAGGTCATGGTAATCCCAGTGGATTTTCTCGGAGTGGGTCAGATGCCGCTCATAGAGGGCATCAAGTCGGCCCGACAGGTCCATGGGACTCCTTTCTAAAGCGGCCGCCTGGCCAGCGCCGATGCCTGCCGAACGCACGCCACAGATAGGCCGGCCGGAGCCAGTCCGTCTCCGCATGGTTTTCATAAGGAGCGCAACGGACATACCCAAAAATAAGGGGGGCGGATCGGACCGGAACTACCCTCGCGGCGCGATGCCTGTGCATGGCCCGCCATGAGGCGCTGCGCATCGGAAGAGTCGAGCATGGGATGTGGCGTCGCGCCACCATCCCGGCGCTCCGGGAAGCTCCGACCATTGGTTTACGATACCACGAGCGGGACCGGACGCCCAATCTCCGAGCGGTGAGGGCGTCCGCCGGCACCTTCGCCGCCGGTGGCCAGGGCCCGCCGGTCCCGCCGTGGGCCGATGCCCGCACCGAGCACGGGCGGTCGTCGTTCGCGCTCCGAGAACAGTCCGTCCGCGGGCAACTTTACGGGCGGGCAGCAAAGCCGGATAATCGCCGGTGGCAAGGAGTAGATCTTGTGAGCCGCCGGGGTTTCGCGCTGTTTTTGGCCATGGGCCTCATATGGGGTATACCCTATCTCCTCATCAAGGTCGCGGTGGGCGCCCTCAGTCCCGCTACCCTGGTTTTCCTGCGCACCGCCATCGGCGCGCTTGTGATCCTGCCGTTCGCGTTCGGCTCCCTGCGGTCTGGCGGTCTGCGCGCGCTCGGTCGCCGCTGGCAGTGGCTCGCCGTGTACACGCTGGTCGAGATTGCGGTCCCCTGGTGGCTCCTGTCGGACGCGGAGATCCGGCTTCCAAGCGCCCTCTCCGGACTCCTCGTCGCCACCATGCCCATCGTGATGGCGGTGCTGGCCGCTCTGGCCGGCATCGAGTCTTTTTCCTGGCGGCGCGGCGCCGGGCTCGGGCTCGGGATGGCGGGAGTGGCGGTTCTCCTGGGTCCCGGTCTTCGGGGCGGCGACGTGGGCGCCATCCTCGAAGTGGGCGTCGTGGTCCTGGGCTACGCCATCGGGCCCCTCGTCATCGCCCGCAAGCTCGCCGACTTGAAAACCCTCGACGTTGTGGCGGTCACCCTTCTTGCGACCGCCATCGGCTATCTCCCGGCGGCCATCTGGGAGGCGCCCCGCAAGTGGCCGGGGTTCGAGGTGGCCGGCTCGGTCTTTATCCTGGGCGTCGTGTGCACGGGCCTCGCGTTTCTCTGCTTCTTTGCCCTCATCGCGGAGGTGGGGCCGACCCGCTCCTCGCTCTTCATCTACCTGAACCCGGCGGTCGCGGTCTTTCTGGGCGTCAGCCTGCTGCATGAGCCGTTCTCGATCTTAACCGTGGCCGGATTCGTCCTGGTGCTGGCGGGATCGGCACTGGCGGCCCGGCGGCAGACGGCCGCGGCCCGCCCGGCCGCGCCCGCCGCCTGACGCTTATTCCACCTCGGTCCGGGCTACGGCCGGGTTTAATTCCACGCCGAATCCGGGACGGTCAGGCAGGGTGACACGGCCCTTTTCGGGCACTGGCTCACCGAGCAGCAAGGGGGCGAACATGGGCACCACCGCGCTCGCGGTCGGGTGCATCATGAGAAACTCGGAGAACGGCATGTGGGGACGGGCGGCGGCGAAGTGATAGCTGTACACGCTCGACCCATGGGGAATCACGGGGAGTCCCCGTGCGTCGGCCAGGGCCGCAATGCGCATCAGTTCCGTGAGACCGCCGCACCAGTTGACGTCTGGCTGCAACACGTCGACGGCCTCGAACTCCAGCAGGAGAGAAAACCCGTAGCGGGTCCACTCGTGTTCGCCGGCCGCGAGGCGCACGCCGGGCGGCAGACGCCGCCGCAGTTCCCGATAGGCCCAGTAATCATCGGGCAAAAACGCCTCCTCGATCCAGTAGAGACCAAGCGGGGCCAGTTCCTCCACCAGACGGAGGGCGTAGGGCAGGTCGAGCGACATCCAGCAGTCCAGCATCAAGAGGGCATCCGGGCCCACAGCGGTGCGGGCGGCCCGGAAGCGTTCAACATTCGCCCGCAGTCCCTCCATTCCCTCGGCCGGTCCATGGACCAGAGGCAGCTTGCCGCCCAGAAAGCCTTCACCGACCGCCCATTCCGGATTCGGTCCGGTGGCGTAACAGGGAAGACTCACACGCGTCGGCCCGCCCAACAGCGCGTAGACCGGCAGGTCCCGCTGCCGGGCAAAAAGGTCCCACAAGGCGAGGTCGACGGCGGATATCGCGTTGACCGCAAGACCCTTCCGTCCGTAAAACACCGAGGACCGGTACATCTGATCCCAGATAAGCTCGCGCTGCGACGGCTCTCGGCCCACCACGAACCGATTCAGGTGATGGGCCACCAGGTACGCCGCGGGCACGCCGCCGGTGCTGAGGCCGATGCCCACGCGGCCGGCCTCATCTTCCACCTCCACCACGACGGTGCCGAGGGCGTCAATCCCAAACGAGGTGCGGCTTGCCCGGTACTCGGGATAGAAAGACATCGGGGTGGCAATCTGTCCCACGATCCAGTGCGCGGCGGCCTGATCGTGATAGTCGGCGCCGCCGCCGCGGACGACCGATGCCCGTATCTGGCGAATCGTCTCTCGCATAGTCTGCCTCTCTTCCGATGACTACGGCCGGAGCAGGATCTTGGGATACGGCGCCGCCCCACGGGCCTGCTCCAGGAAAGATTGCTCACCGTCCCGAAGCGGCCGCACGTCGCACCAGCCCGACCGGTCGGGGAGGACGCCCGCCATGACCAGCTCCGCCGCCACCCGGAAGTTCTCGTCTGTATAGCAGAAAGATCCGGCCACCGTGACCTCGTTCCTCACCATGTCGTTGCCCGGGGTCTCCGCGCCCGGGTCATGAAGGCCGATCCACACGGCGCACCCGCCCCGGCGCACGGCGGTCACCGACGCGCGGCGGGTGGCCGGGGTGCCGACGGCGTCGATGGCCGCGTCAACCCCGTCCGCCAGCAGCTCATGCAGATTCGGGCTTCCGGGGGCCAGGCCGGCGTCGGCGCCGAAGGCGCCGGCCTGCCGGATCCTCTCCGGGTTCGGGTCCACCACCAAGACGCGCGCGGCGCCCGCCCGTCGGGCCATCAGGCAGGAGAACAGGCCGATGATGCCGGCGCCAAAAACGACGACCGCGTCACCCGGCCGCACACGGGCGCGTTCCACCGCCCGCACGGCGCAGGCCAGCGGTTCCACGAGGGCACCCGCCTCCGGGTCGGGGACCGGGTGCAGCGCCGCGGCCGGGCAGGCCACGAGCCCGGCGAAGGCGCCGGGAAAGTTGATGCCGATGATGAGACGGGCAGGGCAGAGCTGTCGCTCGCCCCGCCGACAGGCCCGGCAGCGGCCGCAGGAGAGAAGCGGGTTGGCCGTCATCGTCTGGCCCATAAGGGCGCCATCCTCGGGCGAGCCCACGGCCACCACCTCTCCCGCCCACTCATGTCCCATCACGAGCGGCGGCACCCGAAGCTCGTTGTGGCCCAGAAAGGCACCGAGCTCCGACCCGCAGATGCCGACCGCGCCTACCCGCATCACCACATAGCCCGGACGGGGATCCGGATCCGGCATCTCCCCCATCCGCATCTGCTCCGGCCCTTCCCAGATGAGCGCCTGCATGCTGTTCCTCCCGTGTCGTCGTGTACGGATCCTGTCTTCCCGCCCGCATCGTCTCTGCCCGCCCGGGGGTCACTGAAGATTTACAAAAAGTCCCCCGTCGATAAGAAGGTCGGCGCCCGTGATGTACGCCGCCTCGTCGGAGGCCAGAAAGGCCACGGCGCCGGCGATGTCCTCCGGCCGTCCGAGTCTCCCCAGCGGCACCCGCGCCTCATCGTGGCGGAGCCGCTCGGGGTCCTCATAGACCACCCGGTTGATGTCGGTCCGGATACTGCCCGGCAAGATGCTGTTGCAGGTGATGCCGTACGGTCCCAGCACGATCGCGAGCGACTGCATCAGGGAACGGACGCCGGCCTTGGTGGGCGTGTAGTGCGTCTGCAGACCGCCGCCGACAAGAGCGGAAATGGAAGACAGGCTGATGATGCGGCCGCCGCGTCCCCGTGCGCGCATCATCGACGAGGCGCGGTGCGAGCAGAGAAAGGTTCCCAAAAGATTTACCTGAAACACCCGCTCGAATAGCTCCGGCGTCATGTCCCACCACGTCTCGAACGGACACACGCCCGCATTGTTGACCAGAATGTCCACGCCGCCCTGACGCGTCTCGACCGATGAAAAGAGCGCCTGCACCGACTCCCGGTCGGAGACGTCCGCGGAAAACGGGTCCGCCTCCCCGCCAGCCTCCCGGATGAGAGACACCACGCCGGCGGCCGATGCCTCCTCGGCGTCTCCGGGCGGATGGTTCACCACCACGCGGGCGCCGGCCGCAGCGAGCCGGATGGCGATGGCGCGCCCAATGCCGCGGCCGCCGCCCGTCACGACCGCCACCTTGCCCTCCAATGAGCTTCCTGTCCCTGACGTCATCGCCCGTCCCCTCCCGCCACCAGACCATCGCGATATCGCGCGAGCGTCGCCGGATCATAGAGCGACACAAAGCGCGCCCCACCCGTGCGAAGCCGCCGGTACGCGCGCCGGCACTCCTCGAGGCTTTCCAGGATCCCGAGCGCATGGTTCTGTTCCAGGTTTTCGTAGTAGAACGCCACATCCGAGAAGGCGACCAGGCCGCCCTGGGTGTCCACCTCGACCGCCATCGAACTCCGATGGTGAGTGCCCGCCCACCAGGTGCGGATGCCGGGGGCAATCTCGTCCTCGTCTTCCAGCAGATGCACCCGCCGCTCGAACCACGCCTCCTCCAACAGGTGGCGCAGGATCGCGTCCGGCACCGCCATGCGTCGGCGCGGGTCAAATTCTGGCGGCGCCAGGAGATCCACCCATCCCCGCCGCGCCACATGCACAACCGCCCGCGGGAATCGGGTCACCCCGCCGATGGCATAAGCTTGGAGCGGCGTGACGACGACGTCCGTCACGTCTTCCGGCGTTAGCTGCCAGCCGGCCAGCAGGGCATCGATGCCGCCCGGCTCCGACAGCGAAATGTGGGCGCGCTCGCCAAGCTCCTCGCGCCAGACCTGGTTCATGTACGAAAGCATGTCGGGCGGGGGGCCGGTGTTGACCAGCACGACGCGGCCTTGCCCGCCGCCCGCCGGCCGGCCGTCGATGCATCCGACATTGATGTCAAGGGGCAGCCACTCTCCGAAGCGGCTCATGTAAAACACTTCGGGACCCGGCACCTCTCCGAGCGTCGCCACCCGTCCCACCCGGACCCGGTAGGTCAATGAAAACCGCCTCCGGCTCCCGCTTCGGCATGCGGCGGCCGGAACCCTCCCGCCGCCTCAGTCGTCCGCCACCGCGCCGACCGCCATCGGCGCCCCGAGCGTCTGTCCCCGCGAGCGCAGCCAGGCCAGGAGACCGGCCCCGACGTAGCCGGCGCCTTGATAGGCGAGGACCGGAATGATGCCGACCCGGCTTGCGAGCAGACCCGACGCCAGGGTGCCGACAATCGTTCCCAGCCCGCCGAGCGCCATGAACGCGCCCCAGACCCGTCCCCGATAGGCATCGGAGGCGTGGCGCTGAAAGAGCGTCATCAGGCTCGCCATCATGAAGGCGGCGGGCACGCCCACCAGGATCATGCCGGCAAACGCCGGCCAGAGGGCGACCAGGGCCAGGGGATAGAGAGCGATCCCCAGATCGATGACACCGAAGACGACGGCGCTCCAGACGAAGAGGCGCATGGCCGAGAGCCGCTCGCCGAAAGCGGCGGCGACAAGCCCTCCCGCGATGCCGCCGATGGCCTGGACGCTCGCGATGGCGCCGAAAACCGCGCTCCCCCCGTGGAGCACCTGGCGCACATAGGGAGCAAACAAGGTCGCGATGTCGCCTTCGCCGACCGATGTGATGACGATAAAGATGCCAAGCGTCATCAGCACCCGCTCGCGCGCCGCGATGCGAATTCCGTTTTTCCACTCCTCGCGGAGCACGAAAAGACGGCGCCGGAGCGGCTCCGCCATCCCCGCCGCCGTGCGCGCGACCGAAACCGTCACCCGTGTGACCAGGCCCGCCGCCAGCACAAAACTTAAGAGATCCGCAAGGGTGACCAGATAGATGCCGCCGACCGCCCCCAGCACGCCGCCCAGGGCCGATCCGATGAGTCGCGAGAGGTTCTGGCTCTGACCGTTCAAGGCGTTCGCCGTCACCAGCTCGTCATCGCGCACCAGCGATGGAAACAGAGCCTGCTCGGCCGGCGAGAAGAACTGCTGCACGATGTTCTCGAAAAACAGCACCGGAAAGACGAGATAGATGTGCTGGCGGCCGTGCACGAAAAGAAGAGGCAGGAGTCCCAGCGCGAGGAGCAGGTTTGCCGCCACCATGGTGCGCTTGCGATCCCAGCGGTCCACAAACACCCCGGCCACCGATCCGAGAGCCACCGCCGGAATCGAGGCCGTCAGCATCAAGAGGGCGGACGCGAGAGTGGAGCCCGTGACCGCGTACACGCGGTACATGAGCCCCACCATCAAGATCCAGTCGCCGGTGAGGGAGATGAGACTTGCGCCCACTACCCGCCGGAAGTTATGTCCCCGCCGGATGAGCGCCCACGCTGACCGCATGTCTGGCCTCCTCACGACAGCCGGGCTTCCGCCCGCGCATGCCCGGGTGGAGGGGCCGGGCGACTCGCCTACGGCGGTCCCTGTGTCGTTCTTGCCGACACGCTACCGGGGAAGCGAGCCTGCCGCATTGGCCCGGGGGCCAATCTCCCTGTTCCGTCTCCCTGAAACGCCTCCGTCAGGCCACGCCGCCGATGCGGATGTCGCCACTGGCCGTCCGCACTTCAAGCTCCACCAGTCCACCCTCACCCCCCTCATCCGGCGCCTCGTGGATGGGAATCTGGGACGTCACACTCCCGCTCCGGCTGTCCAGATCGACCCGGACCCGGCTGCCCCGCACGACACCGATAGAGACGTCACCGGAGGCCGACGAGGCGGTTAGGCGCCCGTGCGCGATCCGGCGGACCTCCACATCTCCTGACTGCGCGCGAAGATGCATCGCGCCTTCGGCCTGGTTCACGATGATGTCACCGGATGCCGTGCGCGCCTCCAGACCGTCTTTCGCCTCCCCCACCGAGATGTCGGCCGACGCCGCCTGCAGGCGCGCCGTGCCGTGCACAATCTTTATCCGCTGATCGCCGGACGCGCTTTCAAGCTCGAGGGTTCCTGCCACCTCGTCGACGTGGCACTCACCACTGGCGGTGTGGACGCGGAGCGATCCGGTCACGCGCCGGATGTTCACGTCGCCGCTCGCCGTGGTGACGACGGCATCGCCGCCCGCCTCCTGGAGCCAGACGTCACCAGACGCGGTGTCAATCCCGACCCGGCCCAGCGCGCCTTCCGCATGGACGTCGGCCGAGGCGGTGGCCGCCCGCAGGGCCGCACCCGCGGGCGCGCGCACGCGGACCGCCACATCGGCGTGCCGGCCACCCCACCCCTGCGGCCGCGGCACCTCAATCACGACCCGGAAGCCGCCGTCGTCGGCCGCTGTCATCGCGACCCGCGTCTCGTGCGCGCGCTCCTCCGCATCGGGGTGGAGGGCCTCGACGGTCACCTCGGTGGCTGACCGTTCCTCCGCGGTCACCTCCACGACGCCGCACGCATTCCGAACCTCAAGCGCCACCGGACCGGGGGTCTCAAAACTTGCCATGAAAGGCCCTCCTGTTCTTTCTCTCGTTCCGTACGGGCCACGAGCATCGTCCCGTGCTCACGCCCGGCCGTACCCCCGGACGCGCCTTCCCCGGCCCCTGCCGTGGCGATGGGTCGCGTTCAGCAGGGCTCCCACGACGTAGGCGTTCACGGAGACGCCCTCGGCCGCCGCCGCCTCGTCGACGGCCTCTTTCAGGGCCGTGCTGAGACGAAGGGTAATGCGGGCCGAGCTGTCGTCGCCTTCATGCGGCGACGGGACCACCTCCTCGTCCACATACACGGCCTCCAGGTCATCACCGGAAAGCCGCATCTCCACCCGGCCAGCGGGCAGAACCCGGGACACCTCCTCGGCCACCTCGGCTACAAATGCGGTGAGACGGGCCGGCACCAGGCCGTCCAAAATCCGGACCGCACGCTCGCGAGCCGCCGGCTCCTCAATGCGCGCCACCGCCATCAGGTCCTCGCGGAGGTTCTCCGCCGTACGCTTCACTGTCATGACATTAATATGCTGTCATGACAGTGCCTTGTCAATGTCTATCTGGCATCATGATGGCAAGCCCGGCGCGGGTCCCGACCGTAGAGCCGACGTGTTGATAAAACAGCTAGATGCGACTATGCTGTACCTGCAAATAAATCGCATGTAAAAATCCTGGGCAGGAATGGGTCCGCAGGAGGGCATGGATGCACGGGACGTCTTGCAAAACCCGGGTCACGTGGCTCCGCCGGGGAGCACTGGCGGCGGTGGCCGCCGGCTCTCTCGTCCTGGCCGGCTGCGGGTCGGCCAACACATTTCCGCCTCCGCGGCCGGGGGTGTTGGACGTGGTCGGAGCGGAGAATCAATACGCCAATGTCGTTGCGCAGGTGGGAGGTCGCTACGTGACGGTGGTCGCCTTTCTCAGCAATCCATCCACCGATCCCCATGTGTTCGAGGCCAGCACGGCCGATGCACGGGATGTGGCGGAAGCCTCTCTCATCGTCCAGAACGGGCTCGGGTACGACAGTTTCATGAACCACCTGGAGGCCGCCGCCCCGAAGCCAGGCCGCATCGTCCTCACGGTGGCTCCCGCGCTCGGCTACTCTCCCGCCACCAAGAATCCGCACCTATGGTACAGACCGGGGACGATGGCGCGGGTAGCGTCTCTGGTGGCGCGCGATCTGGGAAGGCTGGAGCCGGCCCACCGTCGGTACTTCGAGCGCCGGGCGGCCCAATTTCGAAGCTCCCTCAGCGGGTGGGCCGGCGCGATCCGGAGGCTGAAGGCCCGGTACGCCGGAAGCCCGGTGGCGGTGACGGAGCCGGTGGCCGACTACCTCCTCCAGGCGGCGGGACTGAATGTGCGCACGCCGTGGCCGATGCAGTCCGCCGTCATGAACGGCACCGACCCCTCGCCGGAAGACGTCCAGATTGAAGACAATCTCATCATTCACCATCGGGTGAAATTCCTCGCCTACAATCGTCAGGCGGTTGACGCCGCCACCGAGCGGCTCCTCGCCCTCGCGCACCAGTATCACGTGCCGGTCGTGGGCGTATACGAGACGATGCCGCCGCACTACAACTACCAGCAGTGGATGCAGGCGGAGACGGCCGCCTTTATGAAGGCGCTGTCCTCGCACAAGTCCACGGTGGGACTCCCATGACGCGGCCGGACTCTCCTCCCGCCGCCGGGAGCGCACCGGCTCCCCTGCTGGAGCTTCGCCAGGTCCGGGTGACGCTCGGCCACCGCACGGTGCTGGACGACATCTCGGTTGTGGTGGAGGCCGGACAGTTTGTGGGCGTGATCGGCCCCAACGGGGCCGGCAAGACGACCCTGCTCCGCGTCATCCTGGGGCTATTGCCGCCCAGCGCCGGGGAAGTGCTGCTCGGGGGCACGACCCTCCGGCAGGCGCACGGGCGCCTGGGACGTGTCGGCTACGTGCCGCAGGCGCTTTCGGGCGACGCCAATCCCCCGCTCCGGGCGCGGGATCTGGTTGACCTCGGCATAGACGGCGAACGCTTCGGAATTCCACTCCCGAACCGCCGGCGGCGGGCGCGGGTTGACGCGATATTAGAGAGAGTCGGCGCGCTTCACTATGCCAACGCGCCTCTCGGAGCGCTTTCCGGCGGAGAGCGGCAGCGTCTTCTCATTGCCCAGGCGCTCGTCGCGGAGCCGGACGTGCTGCTCCTGGACGAGCCCCTCTCCAACCTCGACATCAAGAGCGCCCACGAGACGGTGGAGCTGGTGGCACAACTGGTGCGAGAGCGGCGAATCGCGGCCCTTCTCGTAGCACACGACATGAACCCGCTCCTCGGCTCCATGGACCAGGTCCTCTATCTGGCGCACGGGCGGGCGGCGGTGGGTCCGGCGGACAAGGTCGTGCGCTCGGACGTCCTGACGGAACTTTACGGCTACGCGGTAGAGGTCCTGCGCGTGCAGGGCCGCGTGGTGGTGGTGACCGGCGAGTCGGAGGCGGCCGTCCCGACCGAAGCTCCTCACCATGGGGGCGGCGGCCGCGGACCCCGACCCGCGGACGGAGCGCCGTCCCAGCCGGGAGGCGGCGGCGATGCGTGAGGCTCTGATCCTCCATGCGCTGGTGGCGCCCGGGTTTTTCCAGAGCGCGGCCGTCCGCACCGCCCTCCTGATGGGGGCCATCGTGGCGGTGGCCAACGGGCTTGTGGGCATTTTCGTCGTGATTCGGGGGCAGGCGTTTTTGGGTCACGCCCTGAGCGACGTGGGCGCGGCCGGCGGCGCCGGCGCCGCCCTCGTGGGCGTGCAGGTGCTGTGGGGCTTTCTGGCCGGCGGGTTCGTATCCGGGGCCCTGGCCGACGCCGGTCTCAGTGAGAGCCGCGGGCGGGATGTGGCAACCGGCATCGTGCTGGCGACGGCGCTTGGTTTCGGCGCCCTCTTCCTGTACCTCATCACGACCACCACCTCCAACGCCAACATCACCCAGACCGTACTGTTCGGATCCATCTTCACCATCAACCCCGCCCTGCTGCCGTCGATGGGACTCCTGTCGCTGGGGACGGTGGCGCTTCTCACCTTCATCTACCGCCCGCTTCTCTACGTGTCGGTGATCCCCGAGGTGGCGCGGGCGCGGGGCATCCCGCTTCGCCTCATCAACCTCCTCTACCTGGTGGTGGTGGTAGCCGCCGTGGAGCAGGCGGCCCTCATGGTGGGCGCCTTGCTCAGCACCGCCCTCATCGTGGGTCCGGCCGCCATTGCCGTGCGCCTCACCTCACGCCCGGGACTCCGGCTCGGAGTGGCCGCCGTGGTGGGGGTGGCGGCGACGAGTCTCGGCATCCTGCTGGCCTATGACAGCTTCTACTGGCCGCCGGCCGGACGGGGCTGGCCCGACAGCTTCTTTATCAGCACTCTCATCCTGCTCGGCTACCTGGCGGTCACACTGCGGACACGCCATGACCGTCGCACACTTCCCGGCGACAGGAGCTCCACGCCATGAGCGTCCTCTTCGGGGCCCTGTTTCCGCCCGGCCTCATATCTGCCGCCTTCATGGTGCACGCCTGGATCGCGGGAACCGCGATTGCTCTCATGTCGGGCCTGGTGGGCGTGTTTGTGAACCTCCGCGGCGGCACCTTCGCCGCCCACGCCATCCCCCGGGCGGCGTTTACCGGGGCTGCCGCCGCGTTTCTGGTGGGGGTGAGCTCGGTCTTAGGGATGGCGGTGTGCGCGCTCGGCATGGCCCTCCTGCTGGGCACCCTCGAACGGCGCGACCAGCGCGGCATCGGCAGTCCGGGTGTTCTGACCGCCCTCCTCCTGGCCGCCGTCCTCGGCATCGGCGATCTCCTGCTCACGGTGGGCAACGCGTACGGCCCGGCCGTGTTTGCGCTCCTGTTTGGCCAGCTGGTCGGCATCAGCGCCGCGCAGACCATCCAGATCGGCGTGCTGGCGGTGGTGCTCGCGCTTGGAGTGGGCGTCCTCTTCCGCCCGCTCCTCTTTTACACCGTCACCCCCGAGACGGCGGCCGCCCGCGGGGTCCCGGAGGGCCTGATGCGGGTCGGCTTCATGGCCATGGTGGCGGCCGCGGCCGCCCTCACGGTGCCGGTGGTGGGAGCCCTCTTGTCGTTCGCGCTCCTGGTGGGGCCGGCGGCGGCAGCCAGGCGCCTGTCTGATCGCCCGCTTAAGATGGCGGCCTGGTCGATGGGCATCGCCGTGGCCACCGTGTGGCTCTCAATCTGGGTCGCGTACGACACCGGACTCCCAAACGGATTTGTGGTCACGACCGTGGCCGCCGTGTTTTACCTGGCCGCCGTCTCATACGACCGGTGGTTTCACACCGATGTGCGGGCCCGCCCGTCGGCGGAGTCTTCGGCCTAACCCGGGGCACCCCCGTCGGGTATCGGTATGGCGGTTTCCTCCGGCAAATTACGAGATAAATAGGCAGGCTTCCCGCCTGTCTCCCCCATACTTAAGGTGGAGTCATCGGCGGCATCGGTCCGCTCATGACGCGTCACATTTCGCGTGAGGGGAGACGGTAGCCATGGCGGCTGTTAATGTGAATCGGCTCGCCGAGGCGCGGTGGAGCTCAAAGACCACCTGGATGTTCATTTCGTTCGTCCTGGGTCTGGCTCTGGAATCGTACGTGTTTTCTCTAGCCTCGATCGCCATCTACTGGGAGACGATGCCGAAGGCGCTGGGCGAACTGCTGTTGGCCTGGGCGCCCATCTGGCTCATTGTCGGGATCATCTTATCGGGCCCGTTTTCAGATAGATACGGGCGGAAAATCACCTTGTTCTCCACGCTTGGCCTTTACGCCATCGGAGGCATCGTGCTGTTTTTCGCCAACTCCTATCTCGTGGTTCTCATCTCGCTGGCCCTCATGTTGATCGCGGGCGGCGGGGAGATGAACTCCATCATGGTGGCGTCGCACGAACTCATGCCAAGCAAGCATCGGGGCAAGGCGACCATGATGATCATCAACGGCATCAACCTGGGCGGACTGGTGCTGGCCGTCATCGCGCTGACCAATGCCGCGGTGACCGGCACCGCCGCTGTCACGATGCAGCGCGACGTCGTCGCCGTGGCCGTCCTGGTGGTGGTCGCGATCCTGTTCCTGAGCCGCATGAGCATGCCGGAGTCGTTCCTATGGCTCCAGCGCAAGGGCCGCCACGCGGAACTTGAGAAGGCCGTGCAGGCGTATTACGGAGACGTGCAGGAGGCCCGCGAGGCGGTAACCACCGCGTCGGCCATGCCGACCACGGTCAAGACGCCTTCCAGCAGCTACCAGTGGTTCACGATGATTGTCATGATCGTGGTGGCGGCGGCCAACACCATCGGGTTCGGCCTCATGGCCTACGCGCTGGCGTTCGCCTTCTTCCCGTCGCTGCAGCCCACCATCCTGGCGGTCTTTGAAGGTGCCGGATTCGTGGTGGGCTTCCTGGGGCTGTACGCCGACCGGGTGTCACGGCGGCATGCTTTGTTCTGGACCTTCCTGGCCACGTTCATCATGACCGCTATCGTCGGGCTCACCTCGAGCGCCTGGAAGCACGACATGAGTCTCTTCTGGGTCCTGCTGGTTATCCTGGCGGGCGTGAACTCCCTGTGCTACCTCACCGAAGACACGGTGAAGCCGGAAGTGTGGCCGACACTGCACCGCGGCACGCTGACGGCCATCGCCCGCTTCGTGTCGATTGGCCTGTACATTCCGACCATCTACATCACGGCCAAGATGTCCATCCCTCACTACATCCTGTTCAATTCCGCGGTGTGGCTGGTGGGGACGCTGGCAGCCCTGTCCTGGCTCCTATGGGGCCGCGAGACCGGCGGAGGCGTCAGTATCCAGGTGGCTTCGGGCGAAGTCGAAACCTGAAGCAACGGTAGCGGGCAACCAACGGAAGACGGAAACGGGCGGGCCTCCCGCCCGTTTCTCGTGTCGGGGAGCCGTCATCGCTCGACCACTTGGCCCACACAAAGACAGGAGGGCGTGAATGCCTAAACAGAAAAGTGGGATGATGCCTGGAGGCCGGCGTTGGAGAAGTTGGCGGCCCGCGGGCGCATCGTGGTCGGCACCATCGGGTCCGCTGGCAAGCGTTGGGCCAGGCGGGGCCCCTGTTGCTGCACACGGATACGACGTCCTTTTCGCTCGTCGGGCATTATCCCGGGTCCTCGCCGGATGGTGCTGGCCGCCACATCCCGTACGGGTCCAGTAAAGCCATCGGCCCGACCTCCAGCAGATCGTGATGGGGCTCACCACGGATGCGGAGGGCCAGACTCTTTTGGGGGATGTGCTGGCCCACAACCCCAGCGACAGGCCTGGATGCCCCCATGGCCGGCTTATCTGATCGAAGCCGAGCTGCGGGCCGCGCTCGGCGACGGCGTGCCCCTGCCGGGCATCCTGCCTGAAGGCCGAGTTGCCCTTGCAGCCGTCGACGGCCTCGCAGTCACCTACACCTCGGCCGGTCTGGTGCTCGACCGGCTCACGCTCGTCCGCGCATCATCCTGGCGTGCTCGGCGTCTGCCTCCCCTGGCCCGAAGGAGCGCAGGAGTAACCCGATTGGGGTGCGGAAAACGGGGCTAGCGTTCCCTGTGCCGGGGCTCAAACGGATGGAGCACCCCGACGTACCTTTCGGACGAGGTCATGGCCCCCACCGTCTCAGCGACTCGGCCAGCTGCTCTCGAGTGAGAGTGCCAGTGGCGGTGGCCCTGACCGTCTCGTAATATGCCGTCTCGGGGACCTTGGCCGTCACACCGTTTATGGCCAAGAACGTCAACATCGCCATGCCGCCGGTTCGCTTATTCCCATCACGGAACGGGTGGGAGGTCATGAGACCATGGCCAAGGGCCGCCGCCATGGCGAAGACATCGCCATAGAGATAGGCACCGCGGAAAGTCGCGGCAGGTTGATGAACGCTGCTGTCCAAGGCGGCCCAATCGCGCACCCGGTAGGCACCGCCGTACAGCCGAATTTGGTCGTCGTGAATCGCCAAAACCAGCTGTACGCCTAAAAGACGGGGCATGGGGCTAATCGGCCAATTTGCGGTTTGCGCGACGATAATGGGGCTCTAAGTCAGTGTAGGCCTGCCAGGCAGCCTGCGTGTCTGGGTCCCAGGGCCTGATGATCACGGCGCCGTCCCCAATCTCAACCGACACCGTCTGATCCGCAGCAAGGTGCGCGGAGTCTAAGATCTTTGACGGCAGAGTGACCACCACCGAGTTACCGACCCGACGTAGACGCACCGTTTCCATCAGCTTCCACCACCTTCCTGCGTATATACACCAGTATAGGACCGGGAGGCACTTTCATCAACGCAGCCAGGGGCCTACTATTCTGATGACTAGGGACGACTTCAGGATGTCCATGTATCAACTCGCCTCAATGAGCTGTGTCAAGGCCAATATGAATGTGATCTACTCGGCCAATGCGAAATTGATCCACCCGGTGACCATTATGACGCCCGGTCAGGGGGGAGTAGGGGTCCCCACGTCCCACTCCGCCGTTTGTCTTTGAGCCGGTAACTGTCCCCGCGGATGTTGAGCACATGGGAGTGGCGGAGGAGGCGGTCGAGGATGGGCGTGGCGATACCGGGATCGCCGAGCACGTCCCCCCACTCGCCAACCCTTTGGGGTAGGTCAGGATGATGCGGCCGCACTCGTAGCGGGCCGACACCCACGGAAAGCACAGAGTCGCCACGACCCGGGACAGGGGCAGATACCCGAATTCGTCGACAAGGAGAGAGTTACCGGCCCCGTCGACACCCTGGGGCGCCGACGCTGGGCCCGGCCTAGGAAAGAGGGACCGGGGAGATTCCGTAACCTGGCCCCGGTGGAATTAAATGACCGCTGACAAAAATCAGGGAGGAGTGCTCCGGTGACAGGCGGAAGATGAACCGGATGGGTGGCATGAGAGACAATTCACCAATGGTCCTCGGTCCGGCCGAGCTCAGACAGATGCAGGGCCTGGCCCAGGAGATCACCATCCTTCGCCCCGAGATTCTCGTGGGGGACGGCACGGTGGGCGGGCTCGCATGGAATTTCGGCAAGGACAGCCAGACGCTGGCCGGGAGCTGGCGCCACCGCCTCTGGCCGCGTCCGGACGGAGATGGCCGGCTCGACGCCTGGGCGTGGGCGAAGCTTCCGTTTACCGTGACCCGGCGCGATGGCACCGTGGCGCACTCACCGGACGCGAACCTCGTATGGCAGGTCCACCCCGACCGTCCGGAGCTCTTGGACGAGATCCTGGACTGGTACGCCGTCCAAGCGGCCGGATACGACCGCTTCATCATTCCTCAGGATGCGGATGCCGAGATGCTGGCCCGGCTTCCCGCCTACGGGTACGTGCCGGACCCGGAAGCCGGCGGTGACGACGGTGACTGGCACCTTTTTAATCGCCGTGTCCTCGTCGACCTGACCGAGCCCGTGCTGCCGGGCGGCTTTCGGTTCACCACGGCCGCCAACGTGGGCGAACGGGCCGCGACCCAAGCGCACGTCGATGCCTGGTATCCCTCATCGTTCCCCGACAACGGCATGGCAGGCGTTCAGGCCACCTGGCCGTATCGCGACGATCTGCATGTACTGGTTGAGGCGCCTGACGGCACCCTCGCCTCGACCGCCATCATCTGGTTCGACCCTATGAGCCGTACGGCGGAATTTGAACCGGTGGGCACGCACCGAGCCTACCGGCGCCAGGGTCTCGGCACGGCGCTCATGTGGCATGGGATGGAGCGCGCGCGGGCCGCGGGTGCGACCACGATGCTGGTGGCCTGCGTCGGGGCCCCGGCCCGCCCGGCCGCGCGCGAGCTCTACCGCGGCGTCGGGTTTGTCCCGATAAGCCGCGACGTGCCCTATGTGAAGCGCCAAGGCTGAACCGTTCCGCCCGAGACAGCTCAGGCTCCGGCGGTCACGAGGCTCCTCCCCGGCTCGGGGACGAGGCCCGTGGCCACCCCCAGGATTTCGGCCACGTCCACCACCCGGATCCGGTCCTCCACGCCCATCGCCGTCACCGCCGCCGAAAACATGGACACGTCTTTCGGGCACGCCACGACGAAATGGGTCACCCCATCCAGGGCGAGGGCCTCCCGGATGCGCTGATTCGCCGGCCGCTCCTCCATCCCGGTCTCGTCCATCCAGATGCGGCCCCCGCCCGCCCCGCAGCAGAAGCTCTGTTCACCATGACGCGGCATTTCCACCAGATCCACGCCCAGCGCGCGGATAAGGGCGCGGGGGGCTTCGGTGATGTGATTCCAGCGGCCGAGATAACAGGGATCATGGTAGGTGACGCGGAGAGGCACCGGCTTCACCGTCAGCCGGCCCTCTTGCAGCAGTTGTTGAAACGCCTCCGTGTAGTGCTGCACCGGCCGCTCAAAGCCGAATTTCCGGTACTCGTTCTTCAAGGCGTTTAAGGAGTGCGGGTCGGTCGTGAAGACGCGGCTGAAGCTCGCGTCATTGAGCGCCTTTAGATTCTTCTGGGCCAGCGTTTCAAACAGGCCGTACTCGCCAATCCGGAGTGCGTCGTTGCCGGAGTTGACCTCGCCCTCGTACAGGATGCCGAAGTCCACGTCGGCCATGTGCAGGAGCTCGCCCACAAGCCGGGTCATCTCGCGGGCGCGCGGGTCATAAGACGCGAAGTCGCCCACAAACCAGAGCCAGTCCACCTCCTCCCGCCGTGCGTCTTTGACGGGAAAGTCGAGGACCTTGGCCCACTCGGGGCGCTTGCGGCCTGGCTGTCCGAAGGAATTGCCCTGGCGCTCCCACGACACCAGAACCTTCTGCGCCGCCGGCTCCACGGCCCCGTCCTCCAGAAGGGCGGCGCGAAGCCCCACGATCTTGGGGACGTGCTCGATGAAGACCGGACAGGCATCCTGACAGGCACCGCAGGTGGTGCACGCCCACAGCGCATCGGCCGACACCACCTCGCCCGCAAGCGGTGGGGCCTCCCCCTTTCCGCCCAGCTCCCGCACGAGCGCGTCGCGCAGGTCCAGGATCACCATCTTTGGCGACAGCGGCTGACCGGCGGCATGCGCCGGACACACGGCCTGACATCTCCCGCACTCCGTGCAGGTAAAGAGGTCCATCACATCTTTCCACCTGAGATCCGAAAAAGATCGGATCGCGATGGTGTCCTCCGCCGGCTCCTCCAGGAGTTCCCCTGCTGGCCGGAGGTTCTGCAGAAAGATGTTCGGCACGGCCAAGAAAATGTGAAAGTGCTTGGAGTAGGGGAGATAGGCCAAGAACGCCAGCACCAGGCCGATGTCCAGGAAATAGCCTACGCTGTAGCCGATGGCCGCCGCCGGCGGCGTCAGCAAGCCGAGCGCTCCCCATAGATTCGCGAGCCCGGCGCCAAGAAAGTGGCTCCGCGCCGACGCCGCAACCGCTGGCGGGGCGTGGAACACCGCCGTCGCCACCACCGGAAAGAACGAATCATGCACCACGATCCCGACCATGATGAGACCGATGAGGGCGAGGATGATGTACGCGTCCCGCTCATCGGACCCGTGGAAACGTTCTGGTCTCAGAACCAGCCGGTTATAGAGCGCCATCGCGATGCCGATGAGCACCAGCGCCACCCACACATCCACGACCGGCGCCAGGATGGGACCGAGCGAGAAGCCCGGGTGGATCACCTCGCCGACCGTCTCCACGATGTCCAGCATCAGGACCACGAACCCACCGAAGATGAAGTAATGAAGGAGGCCGGAGAACGTGATCCGGAACATCCGGCGGTGGCCCAGCACATGGCGGACCACCTGCCCCAGGCGCTCTGACAGCCGATCCCAGCGAACTACGGGCCGCGCGCGCCGAACATAGGCCCAGATGGCCCACGTCCGCCAGCCGAACACCCCGACGCTCGCGACCAGCATGACGGCGGTCGCGAGCAGCAGGAAGGTGCGGAGCCCCATCCTAGCCGCCTCCCTCAAGTTGTTCGGTGAGCGCCGGCATCAGTTCCAGGATGTCGACCGTGGCTCCGTAGTGGGCCACGTCAAAGATGGGTGCGCCGGGGTCGCTGTTGATGGCCACGATGAGTTCGCTGTCTTTCATGCCCTGCAGATGTTCCGGCGCCCCGCTGATGCCAAGCGCCAGGTACAGCTTCGGTTTGACCGTCTGACCAGATTTTCCGACCTGACGGGTCCGCGGAAGCCATCCCGCGTCCACCACCGGGCGCGAACAGCTCACCACCCCGCCCAGCGCCGCCGCGAGTGCCTCGGCCAGCTCCAGGTTGTCCGGGTCTTCGATGCCGCGTCCTACGCTCACCAGGATGTCGGCGCGGGTGATGTCCACATCTCCGGCCTCGGGGGTGATGAGCCGGGTCGGCTCGAGACCAGGGGCCGCGGCCGCACTGAGCGGGCGCACGGGCGTCTCCGCCTGAGATTCACTACCCGCCGGCCACGACCCGGGCAGCACGGTCAGCACCGCCCCGGTCGTGGGGACGTCCACCTCGGCCATCAGTTTGCCGGCGTAGACCTGGCACACGGCCTGAAGCTTGCCCTCGTTCACGTCGAGTCCGCACACATACGCAATCATCGCAAGGTCGGCCTGGGCCGCGAGCGAAGCCCCGAGGTCCATCCCGAGCGTCGTGTTGGCGCACAGCACGAGCCCCGGTTTGAGCTCGTCCACGACGGCCCGCAGGGACGCCTCCCAGACCGTCGGCACGTAGGTGTCAAATCCTCCCGTCACCGCCACCCCGTCCGCTGCGCCGCAATGGGCGAGGCAAGCCGCCGCCTCCGGTCCGAACGCGACCGCCGTGACGGGGGCGGCAAGCGCGTCGGAAAGCTCCCGGGCCTTGGCCAGGAGTTCTCGCGACGCCTGGGTCAGTTCTCCTCCCTGGTGCTCCAGCACGGTAACAATCGGTCCCATGGTTGCTTCCTCCGTTTTCCTGCCGTTCTGGTCCTTGTCGCTCCGCCGCGTCGGGCGCGGCGTCTCCTACAGCCGTCAGTTCCCGAGCTGCTTTTCCGCCAGGAGGGCCCGGATAGCGGCGGCCACGGCGTCCACATCCCCATCCCACATGGCGGCGTGGGACGACGACTCGGGACGGTAAAGGCGGCGGACGGCAAGATGTCCCGCATCCTCCGGCCGTTCCATGGACACCTCCGACAGGGAGCTCGTGCGCTGAATCTGACGGATGCGGGCAATCGGCACGTAGCGGGGAGGCTTGCGGGCCGCCTGGATCCCCAGCACCACCGGCCCGTCGGCCCGGAACTCGCCCATGACGCCTCCCGCGTACTCCTGGACGAACCGCACCTGCCCGTCCTCCACGGCCACATCGCGCACCACCGAGGCATGCGGCCAGTGGAGATATCCGGCCAGGAGGCCGGCAATCTGGCCATCGAGGTCGTCAACCGCCTGCACGCCGGTCAGCACCAGATCGAAGGCCTGACCTTCCAGATAGGTAGCGAGGATGCGGGCACGCTGGCGGCTCGTAAGGCCGCGGTCGAAATCGCCCGTGAGCTTGGTGGCAGAATCGGCCCCCTTGGCCAGGGCGGAAAAAAGCATAGCGTCGATGTCGCCGGTGTCAATCGCGATGGCGTGCACCTCCACCGGGCCCGTCCCCCCGCCGTCCTCCTTCAAGAGGAGGGCCTCCTCCAGCGCCTGGTCATCCCACTCACTCGGGACATAGCTCAGCACATCCACGGCCAGAGCCTGGCCCGATTCCTCAAGTTCCAGATCCTCAACCAGATCGGGCACGTCTTTCAGCAGCACCGCTGCACGCATAGCCAACCTCCCTCTCTAATCCCTCAGCTTGGGTCGATCTCCGGCCTGCCCGGGCACGAAGACACCCGGACTTCGCCTAACGGTCGTGGCCGGCCGCTTCACGGGCCGTCCGTCGGGGGTCCCTCCCCACCGAAACCGGTCGGAAGCCCGCGCGCCCAGGCTGGAGGGCAGTGCGCCTGCACGCTTCCGGCCACGGCCAGGATGCGCTCCGCCTCGAACGGTCCCAATCGGTCGGGATCGGTCGCCGTCAGCAGGATCACACCCATGGCCCCCCCGTGAATGATGATGGGCACCGCGAGCGCCGACTGGGCCGTCCAGGACACCAGCCCGTGACCGGGCAGCATGCCGACGCGGGGCACGATCTGCACCGCCCGGTCGCCGGCAGCCGCACCCGCCACCCCCAGAGACCACGGAACTTCCAGGGCTCCGGGTCCCCCCTGTCCCGCCACCAGCGCAAGGCGGATGCCGGGTGGCGCCGCCAGATAGAGGCCGAGGCCCTCAAGTCCCGGCGTCGCCCGCCACACCAGCGCCCCCAGGGCATGAAGCCGCGTGATCCAGGGAACGCCCGCGGCCAGGACCCGCTCGGCCACGGCCAGGAACTCGGGATCGGTCGACGCGTCCGAAATGGCGCTCAGATCGCGCACCAGGCGGTCGGCCATCAGAAGCTGATGACGACGTCCGCCTGAGCGGCCATCTCGTTCAGCGCCGTGCCGCCCACCACGCCGTCCACCTCAATCAGGTCCTCGACGGTGCAGTCGTTCAGATCGAGACTGGGCGCGCAGACGAAAAACTCCACGCCCGCCTCCCGCGCCTGATCGACAAAGAACCGGAGGTTCGCGCCCTTGCCGTATCCCTTGATGTACACTTCCTCGGCTGCCCCGCGTTTCAGAAGACTCGTCGCCGTGATGGTGAACACCATGCGCGCCTCGCAGTCCATGAGTGCCGCGGTGGTGGCGAGGAAAAACGGGGACGCCGATCGCTCCGGCGCTTCCACTCCGTGGGTGAGAATGTACAGGTACTTCTTGACCGCCTCTCCCATGCTGGCCCCCTATCTCCGCTTGCCGGCCGTTACTTGGACCGCCGGAGCCAAAACCGGTACACGGACCCCTCCTGCTGGGTTTGCAGGAGCGCGTGACCGGTGGAGTTGGAAAACGCCTTGAAATCGGCCACCGACCCCGGATCGGTCGCCACCACCTCAATCACCTGGCCGATCTCGACACCGAGAAGCGCCTTCTTGGCCCTGATGATGGGCATCGGGCACGAAAGCCCCTTGGCGTCGACCGTGAGGGCCACCGATCCTGCCTCAAACTCCCCTGCTACGCTCATGTCACTCATCGTCTTCGGCTCCTCTCCGCTGTCGGTCTCTTTATACATCGAGCAGACTCACGCTCGCGGGGCCGCCTGTGGCGTCCGGGCCAGGCCGTCCTCCAGCGCACAGTTGATGTCGCGTGCCGTCACCCCCGGTATGCGGACCCCGATAAGCGCACGGGACAGCACCTTGAGGCTCTCTTCGGCCGCCGCCGACGTTCCCACCAGGGCCGCGGCCACGGCTGACAGCGCGTCCGGCGGGTCGACGAAGAAGTCACCGGTGACGGCGACGTCGTCAAAGCGGCCGTCGGCTACCCGGAAAATGACGCGGATAAGCCCGCCGGGCGCCTTGTACAGGCCCTCGTGCAGGCGGACGCCGTCCCGGATCTTGACGCCAGGCTCGGAGAAGCCTTCGTACTGGTACACGAAGGCGGGATCAAACAGAAGGCTCGCATAGCGGCGCACCTCCTCCCGCTCCGCGTCGGCCAGCCGCCCCCGCTCCACCGTCTCGCCCAGCTGTTCGGAGAAGGCCCTCACCAGGAGCGCCGTGGCCGCAGCACGGCTCGGAATGTCTGCGCCAAGCTCGCGACGCATCGTCGTCATGTACTCCTCCAGGCTTGCGACCATCTTGTCTCGAAACTTCTCCGACGGGACCCGCAGCACCCGGGCCATCAGCGCCACGTCGAAATCAAACATGAGGCTTCCCACCAGCACCGTGGCCTGGTCCAGCGTTACGGCTCCGGTTCCGCCGATCTTCCGCCGACCCACCACGATGTCGTTCACGGGGCGGTGCTCGGCCGCGATGCCCATGTCCTGGTAGGCGCGCACGGGGGCCTGCAGCAGACGGGCGTACAGTCGTTCGATGGGTTCGGCCGTGCGCGGCATGACAAGATGCCAGAACACCTGGCCCGGGTCGAGGAGCACGGCCCCCCCGCCCACGAGGCGGCGGCCGACCAGGATGTCGTGCGCCTCACAGAACGCGCGGTCCACGTCGCGGCTTCCGTGCTGGTGGTAGCCCACGCACACGTAAGGGCCGTCCGGCGTCACCGTGATGAGCGTGGGCGGGTCGCCCGGACGCATCTCGTGCGCGACCGCGTGGTAGACGGCCTGCGAGTCCTGACGCGGCACCATCCCGAGATCGATGTGACGCATGCGCCCGCTCCTTTCCCGGCCTTCACCGTGGGCTGTCGTCAGGTGCGGCTCTCGCGGCCTTCTAGGGAGCGGGGTCGGCGCAGCGCACGCAGCTCAGGTTTTCGGCCTGAAGCTTCTCGTGATAGGCGTCGAGCGCCTCGGGCCCATACATGAGGCCCGCGGCAGACCAGGCGTCGATGGCCGCCTCCGGCCGGAATTCCGCGACCCACCCGAGCCCGTAAGGGTCCCGGTTGATAAGCCCGGGGTCGTCGGCAATACGCGGGTTGCCCGCGCCCACCACACCGGCCAGCGGCGTCGGCACGGGGCCGACCCACTTGCCCGATTCGACGGTGGCAAGGCTCTGGCCCGGCAACAGGCGCTTTCCCGTCCGCACGCGCACATGCAGGATCTTGCCGGCGCGGGTCTGGGCGGGATCCGTCATGCCCATGCGGACGACGCCGTCAGGCAGAACGCGGATCCACACATCCTGGTCCACCCGGTACCAGAGGTCGTCCGGCAGCTCGCAGGCAAATACGAAGGCCATGGTCCAGTTCCTTCCTCGTCCCTCGCTAGGCCTGGCAGTGAATTCCTTCCTGCTCCAGTTTCTCGCGGTAGCGGGCGATCCCTTCGGGACCGAACAGAAGCTCTTGCATGTCTGTCGCCCAGTCGCTCGGCCGCACCCGGATGAGCCAGCCTTCGCCGTAAGGGTCCCGGTTCACCTGATCCGGATGGACGGCAAGCGCGGTGTTGACCGCCACCACCTCACCGGCCACGGGCGTCGGAATCGCGCCCACCCACTTCCCGGACTCGAGGGTCCCGGCGCTCTTGCCCCGCACGAGCGTCTTGCCAAGCGCCCGCAGGTTCACCACCACGATCTTGCCGGCCAGGTTCTGGGCCACGTCGGTGAGGCCGGCCACCACCTCGCCAGAGTCGTCCGGACCCCGCACCCAGACATGCTTGTCGGGCCAGTAATACAGATCGTCGGGAAGCTTGCATCCATTTACGTTCATGACCTGTGCCTCGCTCATGAAAGCGTCCTCCCTCGCCAGATCGTCACGTCTCCTCAGCCCATCGGACCGCCGTGTGCCTCGACGTCTTGGCGCCGCAATCAGGGAACCAGATCCATGGACTGGGCCAGGAGCTCCGCGATGTCCATGACGCGGAGCCG
Source organism: Bacillota bacterium (assembly GCA_021797815.1). Lineage (GTDB taxonomy): Bacteria > Bacillota > Sulfobacillia > Sulfobacillales > JAIMBI01 > JAKATP01. Next base: position 7,833 of record JAJZYZ010000013.1, on the reverse strand, counting down.
GCCGGCGTTGCCCGTTGACTTCACCGCGTCCTCAAAGCGGGAAACCTCATAGGGGCAGGTCACCGCCAGCACCTCGGCCCCGTACTCAATGGCTTCCAGCACCCGTTTTTCAGAGAGGCGCATGGTGGTGAACTGGGCCGTGAAGCTATCCATCCACATGCCGCCGCCGCCGCCCCCGCAACAGTAGGCGTTCTCCCGGCACCGGCCCATCTCCACCAGTTCGAGGCCCGGAATGGCGCGCAGCAGCGCCCGCGGCGCCTCATACTCGCCGTTGTGCCGCCCGAGATAGCAGGGATCGTGGAAGGTGACCCGCCACGGCACCTCGCGCACGAAGTGAAGCTCGCCTAGGTGCTCGGCCAGCAGCTGCGTGTAGTGCCGCGTGGACCAGTTGCCGCCGTAGGCCCCGTACTCGTGGAGAAAGGCGTTGTACGCGTGGGGGTCGGTCACCATGACCTCCCGAAATTCATACTTGGACAGCGTGCGCACGTTTTGCTCGGCCAGCATTTCAAAGAGTCCGCTCTCTCCCGCCATGCGCTGGGAGTCGCCGGAGCATTTCTCCTCCACCCCCAGGATCCCGAAGTTCACGCTAAGGGCGTGGAGGATGCGGGCCAGCGCCACCGACGCCTCCTGTCCCCGCGGATGATAGGCGGGGTAGCATTCCACGAACCACAGCACGTCCACCGGCGCCTTCAGCTGGCTCATGATGGGGACGGGCACGCCGGCGCCTTTGACCCAGTCGGCCCGCTTGCGGGCCGGCTCACCAAGCGGGTTCCCGTAGCGGGCGGTGTTCTCAAACGCGGTCAGAAGCTCCTCCGGCGCCTGACCTTCGCTGACCACCTGTTCGCGCAGGGCCGGCATGATCTCAATCATGTTTACTTCTTTGGGGCACACCCGCAGGCAGTTGGAGCAGGTGGTGCACAGCCACAGATCGGGGCTCTCCAGGAGCGACTGGCCAAGCTGCGTCCGCCGAAAAATTTTCCGGGGCGAGTAATCACCCACCGTGTCGATCGGGCAGACCGCCGTACATTTGCCGCACTGATAGCACCAGCCGAGAGACTCCGCCCCCGGGATGGCCGTCACTTCATCCAGTGCGGTCAGATCGTATTCAGTGATGGCCCGGGGCTCGAACATCCGGTTCCACTGCGGCGGCAGGGCCACCCCGTCAATAACGACCGTATCGACCTCCACCGCCTTGGCCTTATCCGCCAACTTTCATCGCCTCCCAGCGTGTCACGCCCAAAAGCGTCTTCACCACCACCGGAAACGGGGGAAAGACTTTCGTAAATTCGTCCGTGAGCTTCCAGGCCGCCATCGTCAGCATGTAGATGCCGTAGACGGCCGCCAGCGCCACCATCGGCCGGTAAGGATCCGACACACGCTCGAGGCGGTGGGTCAAGTCGAGCACCGAGCCCAGGAACCGGACGCTGGTGGTGAGGCCCCCGTAGGTATCGGGGAGGCTCTGGCCCCCGAAACCAAGCGAGTTGCCCGTCACCAGGAGAAGCGCCCCGGTTTCCGACGAGCCCCGGTACACCCAGCGGGCCCACCACGGCCACGCGGCCGGGTGGCGCACGTGAAGCCAGTAGGTGGCCCAGTCAAGCGTCCACGGCGCCTCGTCCACGAAAGCCTCCAGAGCTTCCAGGAGGGCATCCGCGCGGCCTTCGATGGCGAGGTCCCACAGCGGCTCGAGGCGGGGTTCCCAGGCGGCCCGCATCTCCGCCGGCACCCGCCGCGCCACCGGCGCCAGCTGCCAGCGAAGCGGCCAGGGAAGCGAGGACTCCCGCATCGCGAGCGTCCGCCGCTCCAGTCCGGCGCTGAGATCAGACAGGGCCTCCGCGTCCAGAAGCGGCTCCGCCTGGTCGAGGAACTCCCGCACCGCCTCCCCGTCCACCACCAGCGACGTCATGCCGGGGTCCGGCTCATCCGGGAGAGCAGGCCCACGGCTTTCATGGCGGCCGCCCCTCCCATCGAGACACTGTCCTCCAGGTCTTTCGGTCCCGCCGCCGCCCCGGCCACAAACACGCCGGCCACCGGCGTGGTCACGGTGTCAAGCGGTTCACCCACGGTGGCGAGAAATCCGTGCTCCTCGCGAGGAATCTCAAAGACGCGGGCCATCTCCAAAGTGCCGGCCGAGGGCTCCATGCCCACCGACAGGATCACCAGATCCATCAGCACCTCCATGGGGCGTCCCATGGTGGTGTCCTCGCCCTTCAACAGCAGCTGGTCGCCCTTCTTGATCACCTCGGTGACGATGCCGCGAATGTAGTTCACCTTGTGCTCTTCCTGCGCGCGCCAGTAGAGCTGGTCTTCCCAGAAGCCGTACATGCGCATGTCGATGTAGAAGATGAAGACCTTGGCATCGGGCAGGAGATGCTTTATCTCGATGGACTGCTTGGACGCGATGCCACAGCAGACTTTGGAGCAGTATTTGTTGCCGATGTGGCGGTCGCGCGAGCCCACACACTGGATGAAGGCCACCCGCGCGGGCGGCTCGCCGTTGGACGGCCGCACCACCTTGCCGGCCTGCATCATCCGCTCGGCGTCCACGAGCGTAATGACGTCGTCGTACTCGTAGTACCCGTACATCTGGGTTTCGCGCCCGGGATCGAAGTGCTGAAAGCCGGTAGCCACCACCACCGCGCCGACCTCTTCCACCTGCCGGCTGCCGTCGGCCGCCTCCAGGGTGACCAGAAACCGGCCGGCCTCCCCTTCTCGGGCCACGACCCGGGTGCTCAGGCGAACATCCACCAGCGGGTGATCTTCCACCGCCGTCAGCATGCCGGCCATGATCTCTTTGGTGGGCTTCAGATGGGGGGTGAGGGTCGCGTACGATTCCCAGGGTGTCCCGCCCAGCGTGTCGCGGGCCTCGACCAGCAGCACCGGCCGATTGAGGTCCGCCGCCCCCCGTGCCGCCTCCAGACCCGCCGGGCCCCCGCCAATCACCAAGAGCCGCTCTGCCACCGCCATCTGGCTTGCCCCCTTGTCTACAGCACGCGATCCCAGGTGAGGTAATCGAGACGCCCCGCCTCAATCTCCTGCAGGTCGTCCTGGAACTCGGCCCACGCACGCTCCGCGTCGATGCCCATCTTCGCCAGCAGCGGCCGGTAGTCGGTGGAGTGCCAGTGGAGCTGGGTCACCCGGAAAGGGTGGGCGCCCATGGCCAGCGCGGCAAATTGAGACTCCGACATCACCGGCACGCCCACGCTGCGGTTGTGGGCCTGGGCAGCAAACTGGCTCTTGTCGAGCGAGGTCACACAGCCGGTGTCGTGGGTCAGCACCACATCCGGGTTGGCCTCCTGCTTCATCACCTCAATCTTGCGGAGGGTCGCAAAGCTGCGGGTGAAGTCGCGCTGGACCAGGATGTGGCGGAAGCCAAATCCACAGCAGTCATACCAGGTGGAGTAATCGGCCACCTCCGCCCCCATCGCCTGGACCACGGCCGTCACGGCTGCGGTGCGCTGTCCGCCGTAGATCTCCGGGTCGTAGATGGCATCGCCCGACTGCAGTTTGTAGTAGTGGCAGGCGGGATGGACGGTCGCGACAATGGGAGAGAGGTCGTGGACAACCCGTGCCTTCAACTCATCGCGGACGGCATACATCCATTCGCTGTAGTGGACAATCTCCTCGGGCATCACGAAGGGACGCCCGAGCCGCTCGATCATGGCCCGCACCTTGCGCCGGAGGTCATGGTCATGCACCAGCTCGTGCCGCACTTCTTTGTAGTGGCCGAAACTGGTGCCGCAATGAATCACGGGAAAATAGCCGGTCTCGTAGGCCGCCGCGAAGTTCCGCATCGCGACCGCCGCCTGGGCGGCCTGGTTGGAAGTGGCGGAGGCGTAATAGTTCCAGGCCGTGCACGAGGTCTGGTCGCGGGGGTCGAAATAGTCGTAGCCGAGGACCCGGTTCAACCAGAAGATGGAGGTGGAGTACCCGGGGATGTGCCCGCACTGGCCGCAACTTTTATGGTGCCACGTCTTCTCGTAGGGAATCTTCTTCTTGCGGCCGTATTTGGTGCCCGCCTCGTAGTACGGCTCCGGCACCCGCTGCACGATCCACTCGCCCTCGCGCTCCAGCTCCAGGACGGCTTCGCGCAAGTCTTCGTCCTGGGCTTGCTCGGGGTCCGGCGTAAAGGTGCGGCGCGTCTCAACCCCGGTACCCCGCCGCTCGACATTGATCACGTTAAGGGCCTTGTTAAGCGTGTCCGATGCCATGATCATCCCCCCTCTGGTCTGCGACCAGGTTCTGGCCAGCACGCTTCACCGAAGGTTAGGGTCCGAGGTCGATGCCGCTCTCCTCAAGGGCGTCGTCCATGACCTCCTCCATAATGTCGTGGAGCCCCTCATCCACCTGCGCGATCATGTCGAGCGTGCCCGTCCACTTCCAGATCGCGTACAGCTCGCGGATGGTGCGCTCCTCCACCTGCCACGACTGCGCCGTGGTGTGCATGGTCTCGGGCGGGAGCGCCCGGCGCCAGAGCGCCAGGTTGTCCGAGACGGTCTTCACCCCCGGGCCCCAGTCGGGAAACGCGTCTTCCTGCAGCATGTCGGGCGAGACCTGGGTGCCGGTGGTCATGATCTTGTAGATGATGCGGGTGTACCCGGCCAGGGCTTCCCGGGTGGTGCGCAGGCCGTTTTTGACGGCCACCTCCCGCATGATCGTGATGAGGCCCCCGGGGCTGTTGCCCCGGGGGCATCGAAGACACGAGAAACACTGCGAGCAGTTCCAGACATCGTCATTCATCTGCTCGTAGACCAGTTCCACATCTTCTCTCGCCAGCGCCTGCGCAATCTTGCGCGGCGAGAAGTCGTAGAAGCGGGCCGAGGGACAGGCGGCCACACAGATGCCGCATTCGTAACAGCCATACAGATAGCTGTCGTAACGAGCGTCGGCCTTGACCTCCTCGAAGAGGCGGGTCTTTTCTTCGATTGGCACATCAGCGTAGGGTACGGTCATCATGGTCTCACCCCTTGGGCAAGGGCTTGCGCCGATCTCTAGACAAACAGCGAGATCTTGGCGTCGCGGGCGAAGTCGAGGTAGGTAGCGGCACCCACGACGTCTTCAACCTCGGGAATCAGGTCCTCCCGCTTCATGCCCAGCACGTCCATCGACATCTGACACGCCACCAGGTGTACACCGGCCTCTTTGGCCGTCCCCACAAAATCGCGGATGCTCATGACATTGGCCTTCGCAAACTGCGTGCGCATCATGGTCGACACCATCCGGGTCCCTCCCGGCACCATGCCCGCCACCTTGGCCATGGCCGGCATGCCGGGGTTTCCCGAAATCGAGACATCGAGCGAATCGATCTTGTGCCTGTTCACGATGTCGAGTCCCCAGAAGGTGAAGAACAACATGGCTTCCATGTCCATCGCCACGGCGGCCGTGGCCAATATGAACGGCGGGTAGGCCATGTCCAGGGTCCCCTTGGAACAGATCACGGCGAGGCGATCTTCCTGCACGGGTTCGACCCCTTTCGTTGCTACGTGATACCCATACGGGTGTGGGGGAGTTAATGTTATTAGTTATACTCATCACACGAGCGATATGCAACCGTTGACAAGACAATTTGTTTGGTGCTTTAAGATGCCTTGTCTTTTGGACCTCAACACCGGATGCTGAGATGCGGACGGCGCCGCCATCACGTCTTCCCCCGCTCGCGGCGGCCCTTTTCGTCTGGCGCCAGAAGGCGGCCGCCGTGAAGAAGCGTACACCAGCCATCTCTGCCATTGTTGCCGAGGACGAGAAAGGAGACGCCTCTTGGAGCCTCCCGTACGTGTGTCCACCACGCTTGCCCGGGCAGGCAAGCTCTATCCGGATCTCGCCCCTTTGCTGAGTCCGATGAACGAGGCCATCCGCCGCATCAACTTCGGACAGATGGACATCCTGCCGTACCCCGAGGCCGTCCCGGGGTACTCCCTGTACATGCGGGCCGAACTCATACCCGACGGGGCCGGCCGGCCCCCTCAGGTCGGTCACTGGCAGATCGAGATGGCGCGTGAAGGACACCCTTACGTCCTCTACCTGCAGGGCAAGCACCGCGGTGAGGAGGAAACCGGGGAGATGGAGTTCCGGTGCGGGCCCACGGCCGAGAGCCGCGAGCTGTCTGAACCCGAACCGTAGCCGGCGGCCCGGGCCGCAAGTCTAAAAGACGCAGGAGGAGGCGGCTATGGCCGAGGATGAGATGCGCTCCGAGTATTGGGTCGATACCCGGAACGATCCCCGGTTTCCATACTGGGTCGTATTCCGGCTGATCGGCCATGACCCCGAGGTCTTCGGCGGTGCGCCCTACCTGCGCCGGAGCGGGCGCGACCTGCCCGGGCTTTTGAAAGAGATGGAGCTGCAGGAGGAAGTGCCCGCCCTCGCCGCGAAACTCGGCGTCAGCGCAGACGAATTGCGTGCGGCCCTTTGGTATCTGGTTTGGGTGATGGAGGCATCGAGCGCGCCCGCGCCGTGGGCGGAATGGAACCGCCGGGTCGACGCGGCCTGGCGGCAGGGACTTTTGGGATAGGCGGTTCGACGCCGACACCACAGACGAGGGAGCACAAGCAATGCGTGAGGTGTTCTGGGATCAAGATGACATAATCCTGAGGCTGCGTCGGCTTGAAGGCCAAGTCCGGGGCGTGCAGAGCATGGTCCAGGATCAGAAGTCGTGTCGGGACATCCTGATTCAGGTGGCGGCGGTGGAGGGTGCCATTCACACGATTGCCCGCATCATCAACGCCTGCAGCGTGGCCGAGGCCATGACAGGCGTACTGGGTCCGACAGACGATGTGCAGGCGGTGCGCTCGGCCCTGGTGGAACTCCTGCGCTGAAGGGAGAACGGCAGTCATGGACGGGGGCCCCGCCATCACCACCCAACACCTAGAGCCGGCGTCTCTCGAGCCGCTGGTGCGGTTCATGCACGACCAGGCGTTTTCCGACAATCCCCACTGGCGAAGCTGCCATTGCGTCTTTCACTATCTGACCGATGAGGACGACGGGCTATGGGCCACCCGCAGCGGAGCCGAGAACGAGGCGAGCCTGCGGGAGCTGGCCGGGTCTGGCGGCGGCCATTGGATTCTGGCCTACAACGAGGGCCAGATTGTCGGCTACGTAAATGCCGATCTGGCGCCCGCGCTCCGTCGTTATGGGGAGTGGGGCGTGGAAGCCGAACCTGACACCGGTCTTGTCGCCTGCTTTGTCGTCCATCCCGCCTGGCGCCGGCAGGGGATCGCCACCCGGCTTCTCGACGCGGCGGTCACCGCGCTTGCGGCACGGGGCGCTAAGCGGGTAGATGCGTACGTGGTGGCTGACCCGGCCGCGCATGCGACGCAGGATCCCACGGAGGGTTACGAGCAGCTCGCCCACCACGGGCCGCTCGCCATGTATCTGCGGGCCGGCTTCACCCTCGTCGACCGCAACGGGCCCCACGCTCACGTGCGCCTGGCCCTCTAGGGCGCGACCAGGGGGCGGCCGTCATTGGTCCAGGCCGCCGTGCCGCCCGCAAGGCTCCATGCGTCAATCCCATGCGCCCGAAGGTACTGGGCGGCGTACTGGCTGCGCACGCCGACGGCGCATACCGTCAGCACGGGCGGCCCCGCGCCGACGGCGTCAAGCGCCTCCAGCGCAGTGAGCGCCGCCCCGGGCAGATGACCGCGGGCATACTCCTCGGCCGTGCGCACGTCCACGACCCTGATCTCCCCCGCCTGCAGGCGCCTTGCCGCCTCCTCACCGGTGAGCTCGAACACGGCCGCGGCATCGCTCGGCGCCTCGGTGGTTGGAAGCGGCACACCGCAGAATCCCTCGTAATCCGGAAGCTCGGTAATCGTCGGATTGGTGCCCGACACCGGACAGCGG
>JAJZYZ010000060.1 GCA_021797815.1 Bacillota bacterium | reverse complement strand
CAAAGCGGGCGAGCTTGTCGCCCCAGGCTTTTCGGCGCTCGGTGCCGCGGTCGGCCTCCAGCGCAACCTGCCGGCGGTCCTCCGCGCGATCGGACACAAGCCAAGCGTCCGGGCGGTAGGCGGCATCTGGATCGGCGACTTCGAACCGCCACGCGGGGGCCAGGGGGGAGAGCCGCACATACATTTCGGCCACGGCCTCGCGGTGACGGAACCCGCGCCGGGGGCAGCGCGGATGCCAGTACGCCCCCCCGAAAGCCACGGCCTCGCCCTCGTCGACTAGCTGCCGGAGACGGATTCCCGCCGCCTGCGGCGACGAACTACAGAGAAGAGCCGCCTGGGCCGCCGTCAGCCGGCCGACGGCCACGAGGGCGGCCCGGAGCGTGTCAAGATCCGGACTCGCTCCGGCGCTCAAAGCCCGGACGCCGCTGGCGGAAACAGGCGAACGAGGCGCGGAGGGCGCTGGCGCCCGTGGACCGTGGGAATCAATACGGCCCGACCCCGGGGAAGATACCGGGCTTCCGGAAACGGAGACGGCGCCGCTTCTCGTTCTAGGCGCCGGAGATCCCCGGCGGCGGTACCGCCCAGCACCAGTCGGGTGCGGGCGTTGGCGAGGACCGCCTCCTGCAGGTCGGGCGAGAGCTGTCCCAGATCCTGGTGCGCCAGCACCAGGCTCACGCCGTATCCTCTTATCATGGCCAGCACGTCGGCCAGATCGGGCGACACCCACTGATGAAACTCATCCAGGTAGAGGACGTGCCGGAGAGCGGTCTTTGGCCCCGCCCGATAGGCAGCCTGGATGAAGAGGTGCCACATGAGCACGCCGAGACCGCGGGCTCCGAGACCTAGTTCCGCCGGGCTCAGGGTGGCCAGCAGGACCAGATCCGAGGCGAGGACCTCGTCGAGGTCAAAATCAAACGGTGGAGAGAGTGCCGCGGCGGCGCCGGGGTGCATCCGGAGGCTTCTCAGGCGGTTTAGGAGGCCGATCTCAAGATCCAGCTGCCGCCCGGGCGGCAATGCCCCAAATTCGTTTTCAAAGAATCGGTCGATGCCGGGATCCTGAACCTGACGCCGGAGGCGGTTTCGGTAAGAGGTGTCATGCACGATGCGCTCCACCGAGTCCAGATCGGCCGCGCTCGAAAGCGCCGCCTTGGCGAGCTTCACCGAATGGACCAGTACGACACGCCCCAGGGTCCGGTAGAAGGGATGCGCGGCCGGCTCCATCTGGTCCAGGGCGACCGCCAGCGCCTCGCCCGCGGCCGCCCCCTCGCCAGCCAGCAGATTTAGGTGCGGGCAGGCGGCCCGGGTTGGATCAAACGGCACCACCACGCGTCCGGCCTCAAGGGCGTGCCGTCTGACCGCGTCCGCGAGATCCCCTTTCGGCTCCATCACAGTCACCCCGACGCCGCGTTCCAGATCCTGACTGATCCAGGGGTAGAGCGCGGTCGTCGACTTGCCGGAGCCGGTGGGTCCAAGGACATGGACATGAAGGAGCCGGTCAGGATCGCTGGCCGCCAGCGGGTAGCCGAAGATCGTGCGCGCGAGAATGAGCCGGTGGCCGGCGCGTGGAGCAAAGAAGAGCAGGAGTCCGATGACCGTGAGGATGGCCGAGACCGGCAGGGGAAGAAGGGAGGCGACCGCGATGACCGTCGGCACCAGAGTGTGGCGGCGGTGCGACCCCGCGGCGGCGAGACCGAGGCCGAGCGCCCCCAACGGGCCCAGCACCGTGAGCGGCGGCAGCAACAGGGGGTGCAGGAGGCGGAGACTGACAAGCACCAGCGTGGAGACGAAGACCGTGACGCACCCCGTCCACTGGAGGACGGGGTGTCCCAGAAAATCCCGGAAGCGCATGGTAGCAACCCTTCATTTCCGTCATTCATTTGTTAGCACGTTCATGGGTCGGAGAGACCCTGCGCCTGGACCCCGGCACCGGACTCGCAGGGGAGTGGCGACCTATGACAGGGCGCGTTCGCGGGCGGTCGCCCGATTCCTTCTTCTTTCCGTTCCAAAACGACTGGAGGAGGTTCCGCTACTCGCCTTCCCAGTTCACGCTCCCGACCACCGGGAAACGGGCCAGGGCCTCCTCCAGATCGCCCGTAATCTGGCGCAGGTGCTCCTCGGTGTCGGCCTCGGCGCGGATGACGAGCGCGGGCTGGGTGTTGGAGGCGCGCACGAGTCCCCACCCGAACGGGTAATTGACGCGCATGCCGTCCACGTCTATGACCGGATAGCGGGCGCGAAACTGGTCACGGAGGGCCGCCACCACGTCGAACTTTTCTTCATCGGGACAGGACACCCGCACTTCCGGCGTGCTTGGAAGGCGCGGCACATCCGCGAGGAGGTCTGACAGCGGGACATCGCTGTGGGAGAGAATCCGAAGGAGGCGTCCGGCCGCGTACAGCGCATCGTCAAAGCCGTAGTACTCGTCGGCGAAAAACATGTGGCCCGACATCTCGCCCGTAAAGACCGAGCCCACCTCCCGCATGCGGGCTTTGATGAGCGAATGGCCGGTCTTGAAGAATTCCGGCTCGCCCCCCAGACGGACCACCTCGTCCACGAGGGTCTTGGAGCACTTGACCTCGATGATGGCGCGGGCGCCGGGATGGCGGACCAGAATCTCGCGCCAGTAAAGAATCATGAGCTGGTCGCCCCACAAGATCTGACCCGCGTCGTCCACGACCCCGATGCGGTCCCCGTCTCCGTCAAACGCGATCCCGACATCGGCGCCTGTGGTCTTGACTTCGCGAATGAGGTCCGCCAGGTTCTTCGCCACCACCGGGTCGGGATGGTGATTCGGGAACGTGGGGTCCGGCGTGCAGAAGAGCGGCACCACGGACTTGACACCGTAGGCGCGCATGACGTCCTCAGCAAACAGGGCCGCCGTGCCGTTTCCCGCATCCACCACAACTTTGAGCGGGCGGGGACCGAGCTTTATCTTTTCGGCCAGCATGGCGATGTAGTCGGGAACCGGGTTCCGGTGCTCCACCTGGCCGGTCTCAAAGGGGCCGTCACCGGACCGGGCGTCCGTGTCTGACCCGTCGGTCCCACTCTCGCGCTCCATGAGCCGGCGTACGTCCTGGATTTCCTCGCCGTAAATGGTGGCGGGACCAAGGGCCAGTTTAAAGCCGTTGAACTCGGCAGGATTGTGGCTCGCCGTGATCATGACGCCGCCGTCGATGCCGTAATGCACGCGCGCCCAGTAGAAGATGGGGGTGACGACTGTGCCGATGTCGATGACACGCCGCCCGACCGCGGTCAGTCCCTCCACCAGGGCATCCCGAAACGCCGGAGACGACGCCCGCGTATCGTAACCGACCAGAACCTCGTGGACGCCGCGTCGTGCCAGGTACGTGCCCCACGTGCGGCCGAGCCGCTCGACATCGGCCTCTACGATATCGGTCCCCACGACGCCGCGGATGTCGTATTCCCGAAAAACGCTCGGATTCATGGACGCCCCCCGCCTTGCTTTTGTCCTGAGGATAGCCGCGAGCCCGACTGGGGGCAAGAAGCCGCCTTCCCTTTCCGGCACCCTTGGCGGCAGCTGGTACGAGGCCGTGAGCCGCCTTGACGGGGCGGGATCCGGAGCCGCGGCGGCCGCTCCCGCAGGCGATTGACACAGGCGCGAACAATTGATTACGATTCTGGTGTCATTGTTCGGAACCCAGCGATCCCAATTATTCCACGGGGGGAACTCCATGGCAGTCGACGAAGCGCCCGAGGCGGCCTCGGCCGCACGGTATCGAGATGAGATCGTCCGCATCGAGCCGAAGGGCATCGAGCACGTGACCGAGTCCGAACGGCACGGCCGACCCAGTTCCGTCTTCAGCCTATGGTGGGGCGCCAATGTGGAGCTGGCCACCCTGTCTACGGGAGTGGCGGCGGTGGCGCTGTTTGGTGTCAACTTCAAAGAGGCCGCCATCGGCATCCTCATCGGCAACATCATCGGGGCGCTGATTCTCGCGGCCCTGTCCACATTCGGTCCCCGGCTGGGCGTGCCCCAGCTGGTCCAGTCGCGCGCCGCCTTCGGATTCTTCGGCAACTTCGCGCCGGGCGTTCTGAACATGGTGGCAGGGGTCATGTGGTTTGGAGTCAACACCGTGCTGGGGGTCTTTGCGCTCACGGCCCTCACGGGCATGAACTTCGTCATCGGGCTCATTCTGATGGCCGGACTCCAGGTGCTGGTGGCGGTTTATGGCTATAACCTCATCCACGCTTTCGAGCGGGTGATGGCCATCGTCCTGACCCTGGTGTTTGTCGGTGTGTCCGTGTTCGCGTTCAGCCACGCGCACTATAGTCTGCCCTTCGACGCCAAGGCCCCGGTGGCTTTCGGCGGCGTGTCGGGCGGGATCATCGAGTCCATGGCGCTCGCGCTCTCGTACCTGTTTGGCTGGACCGCGTTTGCCTCCGACTACACCCGCTACCTGCCGACCAAAACGCGGACGGCGTCGGTGTTCGGCAGCGCCGGCTGGTCGAGCTTCATCTCCTGTTTGTGGCTCGAACTGGTGGGGGTGGCCCTCGCGACCGTGTTTCCGGCCGCCGCCGCCGGCACGAACCCGGTGGCCGTGCTGACGGCCATTCCCGGACACTGGCTCGTGACGCTGGCCTTGATTGCCGTGTGCATCGGCACGGTCACGGCCAACGTCCTTAACATCTACTCCGGCTCCCTGTCGGCGCTGGTGGTAAACATTCCGCTGAAGCGCTGGACCGCCGCCATCGTGGTGGGGGTGGTGGGAGCGGTCGTCGCGTACATCGGCCACACCAACTACTACGTGGAATATGAGAACTTCCTGTTCCTCCTGGCCTACTGGATCGCCCCCTGGGCGGCCATCGTGCTGGTCGACTACTTCCTGTACCGCAAGGGGCAGTTCGAGACCATCCTGTTCTACAACGCACGTCGTGCGCTGCGACCGGGTCTGTGGGCGTGGGCGATAGGCGTGGTGGTGTCGATCCCGTTCTTCAATCAGACGCTTTATACCGGCCCGGTGGCCATGCACGCCCCTCAAATCGGGGACATCTCCTACTTCGTGAGCTTCATTGTGGCAGGAGCTGTCTACTGGCTGTGGACCCGGGGACGGCCGGTAACTGCCTGATCCGCACACCACGGGGAGGGCCGCTCCGATATCGGAGCGGCCCTCCCGATGCGTTCAGGCTCACGTGAGCCGCTTTAAGCCCTCGAATGGGTTTTTGCAGGCCCGGCAATAATAGACCGACCGGCAGGCGGCGGGCCCGAAAAGGCCTTCTGACACGACCTCCGCCGACCCGCACCAGGGACAGTGGGGAAGTGTATCGGACGGCGGCGGGGGAGCGATCCCCCGGCTTCGCAGGGCGGGATGGCAGGTTGGCCGGATACGGTCACTGGTCCAGCCGGTGCGGTTGGTGTAAGTCACACGGACCGCGCCGGCCCGGTCTGAGAAGGCGGCTGTGAGCCGTGCCAACGCGTTCTCACGCATGATGTCGAGCGCCGGACAGCCGACGAATGTCGGCATGAGGGTCACCACAATGCCATCCGCCGTCACCGATACCGTCTCGACCATGCCGAGGTCGACCAGGCTCACCCCCGGCATTTCGGGGTCGGACACCAATGACAGCACCCGATAGACATCGTCATGGGTGGCCGGTCGGGCGCCGGTCGCGGCCCCCTGCCTCACCATGCCGCCGCCGGCTCCAGCCGCAGGACCTCCGACGCATCGCCCAGGATCGCGTCAAGCTCCGGCGTGTGCTGGCCGATCCGCCCGTTTCGGAACAGGGCGGCCGCGGGCACGTCCAGATTGAGGGCCACCAGCCGGGCCGTGACCCGCTCGAGCCATTCCGCTCCGAGGCTCGCGGCATCGGGCAAGATCCCGGTGTGCTGCCAGCCCGACTGCCACGGCGCCGTATAGGCGAGGTCACCGGCGTCGGCAAACGCCCGCTCAAAGCCGTGCTGGAGCCGCCGGCGCGCGTCGGCGTCAGCTCCTCGCTCGACTTCGAAGGCACGAAGCCACGCCTCGTGATGAAGGAGGTGGTAATGCTCCTCGCGCCGGATGCTCCGGGAAAGCTCGGCCAGCGGCCCATAGCTCGACTGCACGGCGCGGTCGAGCCGGAGGCTCTCGAACGTGTCGTACAGGTAGTGGCGGGCGAGCGCATAAGCCCAGTCAAAGTGTGGAAGTTCCCGATAGGAGCCGGGGCCGTTCTGACGCTCGACCAGCACACTGTTGCGCCGGTCGGCTGCGGGGCGCAGGTGGGCGAGGACGTCACGCGGTCCCGCGCCGAGGTCGGCGAGGAGGCCGTAATAGGCGGCGGCATGTCCCATCTCGTCCTGCGCGATGGAGGAGAAGGCCACGTCTTCTTCGAGGTGCGGCGCCACACCGAGCCACTCCGACGCACGGAGCGCCACCACGAAGTCGTCGTCCGCCATTTGCCACAGAAGGTCGTGCAGCAGGCTTGGGGCATTGGACTGCAGGGTCATGACAGGTCTCCCTCGCGGTAGAAAGGCGCCGGACCTAGGCCATCGTGTCCGGCGTCATGGCATGCTGGTGGTAGTGACGCCATTTCTCAATCAGGTATTGATAGTCGCCGACCTCGCGGTAGGTCTTGTCGCCGCGAAACAGCTCGTCGCCGTCCTCAAGGATGGCGATGGCGGCGCGCGGAACGACCCAGAGCCCGTAGATGGGCCCGCGGCGAAGAAAATTCTCGCGCGCCAGTACGAGGGCCATCTCCGGCGAACCGGCGACGAAGCTTCCCTGCTCCACATAGGCCCCGTGCGGTTCGCGGCGGGCGAACACCTCGTAAACGACCCCTGGCACTTCAAGCTCCGCTCCGTCACGCTGGCGGTCCTCGATGCTCACACCGCCTCCCCCTTCCTGGCGTCCGTGAGAACCCGGCGGACCCAGGCCCCCTCCTCGTACGACGTCTGGCGCAGGCGAAGACGCGCCCCCGAGCGCGGGCCCCGATTATTGATGATGGCGCGCCATTGGTCCCAGTCGGGCTCTGTGTAGGTCCACTGCCGGGATTGCGGGTCCTGTTGGAGGGCCGGATCGGGAATCGTGAAGCCCAGCGCATGAATACGGGGGACGTATTTGGACAGGTAGCGCTGCCGAAGCTCCTCGTTGCTGCGGCTTCGGATCCGAAAGCGCAGGGCCGCCGCCTGGTGTGAGCCGGGCGCCGCCACATCCGGCGGTCCGAAGAACATCAAGAGAGATGGCCACCAGCGGGCCAGGGCATCTTGAAAGAGCGCCCGCTGGGCTGGCGTGCCTTCGGCCAGCGCCATGCAGATGCTCTCGCCGTGCTGGATGTGAAAGCCTTCTTCCTCGACGATGCGGCGGAGGGCTCGCGTATATGGAGCGTACGAGCCGCCGAGCAGCATTCCCTGGGTGATGATGGCCGCGCCATCCACGAGCCACCCTATGAGGCCGGCGTCAGCCCAGGTGGGCACGGCCAGGTGAAATACGTTGTGAAACTTCTGCCGGCCGGAGAACAGGTCGGCCATAATGTCTTCGCGGTTTCTGCCCCAAGGCGCCATGAGATCCTCGACAACTCGAATCAGAATCTGCCCGTGGCCGGCCTCATCCTGCACCTTCGCCATCAAGGCCAGTTTGCGGTAGAGGGTCGGCGCTCGCGGCACCCACTCTTTTTCGGGCAGCGTGCCCATGATTTCACTGACGCCGTGCAGGGTGATGAGGCGGATTAGCTCGGAGCGATAAGCGTCGGGCATGAAGTCGCCAGCCTCGATCTTGTCCCCTGCGTCCAGCCGGGCCATGAAGGCCAGGGCGCGGTCATCATTCATGGGCACCCGCCTCCTTCGCAAAGGTCGTCGAGGCGCATGGCATGTACCACCGGACTCCAGCAAACACGAAAGGCGACCGGTTCGGGAGGGCCGTTTGACCCTCCTTCGATGGGCCGTCTGGCCCCGCCGGAAGAAACACCGGGAGCTGAGCCGCGCCGGGCCCCTTGGTACAATAGGGTGACACGGTGGTTGGCGCTCGGAGGCGGTCAGATGGATGACGTTAGGGTCCGGCCCTACCGGGCCAGCACGGATTTTAGGGCCGTGCTGGACGCGCAGTGCGACCTGTACGCTCTGAACTTCCCCCGGTTTGTCTGCACCCACCAGTTTGTGGCCGAACAGGGCGCCCGCCTCCGGCAGGTCGCGCGCCGCCCCTATGAACACCAGATCTTCGTGCTGGACCACGGCGGACAGGTGGCCGGATTCATCTGGACGGTTATCCGCATGGATCTGCAGGGCGCCTTCGGATCGGTCGACCAGGTGTACCTGCAGCCCTTGTACCGGGGCCAGCACCTGGGTGAGCTCCTGATGGAGGCCGCGCATGAGCACCTTCGAATGGCCGGCGTCACCCACGCGCGCCTGTTCGTGACCGACAGCAATGCAGGCGCGGTCCAGCTCTACCGACGGACCGGCTACGAGATCATCCGCCTCGAAATGGAGCGGCCGCTTTAGCGCGCCCGTCGGGAGAACACGCGCGAGACAATCAGGTCGTATTCCTCCACATGAAAGCGGCGGGCGGCCAGTGAGAAGAGGACCGTGCCGACGGCCATGATCAATACCAGCGCGGCCACCCGCAGCGCGAAGTCAGGCGAGTTCACCCACGCCAGCATCACATAGCGGGTCATGATCACGCCAACCGCCATCACGAGGGCGGCCAGCAGGGTGCGAAGCCCGGTTCGCAGCATGCGGGTGGCGCCCATCGGCCCGAAGCGGCGTCTCATCATGTGCATGAGCAGCAAGAGATTGGCCCACCCGGTCAGTGTGTACGCCAGGGCCAGACCGGCCTGCTGCAGCGGACTCATCAAAAGAATGCTGGCCACAAATCCGACCCCGATGGCCACCACCCCCACCGCGACCGGCGTGCGCGTGTCCTGATACGCGTAGAACCCGCGGGCGATAACCTCCATCGCCCCGTAGGGCAGAATGCCCAGGACGTAGAAGCCCAGCGCCCCGGCGGTGATGGTGACGTCGTGGGCGGTGAAGCGGCCGTGCTGGAACATCACGGAAACCAGCGGGGCGCGCAGGATCCAGAGTCCGACCGTGGCCGGGACCGACACGAAGATGATTACCCGCATGGCGCCGGAGAGGTATCGGTAGAACGAAGCGCGGTCACCGGCGGCCGCCACCTCCGCCAGATTGGGGAGAATCGCGATGGCCAGGGCCGCCGCCAGACTAACCGGCACCATCATGATGCGGCTGGCCAGATTGAGGGCGTTGATGCTGCCGGCGGGCAGGAGCGAGCCGAAAAACGTCTGATTGACCACCAGATTGATCTGACCGAGACCGACCCCGAACATGATGGGCAGCATGAGCCGTCCTACGGTGCGGAGGCCGGCATGGCCCGGATCCCAGACGGCCGCATAGTGAAACCCGAGGCGTGACACGGCGTACACTTCCAGCAGGAAGTTTACGAAGGCTCCTACAAGGACGCCCCAGGCAAACGCCTGGATGCCCCACAGATGGCCGAACAAGAAGCCGAGCGCGATGATCCCGATGTTGTACAGGAGGGGCCCCACCGCGGTGGCCCAGAAACTTTTGCGGGCATACTGAGCGCCGACCAGCACCCCATTCAGCCCGTGGAACAACACGGCGACCAGCATGATGCGGGTGAGGTAGGCGGTCGCCCGGATCGCTTCCGGATTGCCGTTGAAACCGACCGCCACCACCCGCACCACGAGCGGGGCCAGAAGCTCGGCGACGGCCAGGATCGGAAGGAGTCCCGCCACGATGATGGTGAGCGACGCGTTCAAGACCCGTTCTGCTTCGTGATGCTCCCCCCGGTTCAGATAACCGGCCATGACGGGCACGAAGGCCGAACTGATGGCCCCGCCGATGAGAAGGAGGTACAGGGTGTCGGGCAGCACATAGGCGGCGTTGTAATGGTCCACCGTAGCGGTCTGCCCGAAGAAGTCGGCAATGAGGGAGGCACGGACAAACCCCAGAAGACGGGAAACGATGGTGGCGGCGGTTATGAGGGTCGCGGCCCACATGATGTGTCTGACCTGGCCCTCGTCGCGGGACATCTGGTGCCTCCCCATGGCCGCTATTATTTCATCAAATCGCGCTGGGACGACAACCCCGGCGCCGAGACCGCGAAGGGCGGCTTGGGCCGCGCCCTTCACACTTGCCGCCTCACGGACTCGATCGTGTATGGTGGTTTGAGACGCCTGCATGGCTGAAGTGTGGGGACGGACCCCGGCGTCCCGTTCGACCGCGCCTCGCCGACGCTTCGAGTTCGGTCTTTAAGGCCTTAGATGCCCCGTCGGAAGATGTATCGTCCGGCGGGCCGGTCGGTGGAAAAGTCTCAAGTCTAGCCGCCCCGGGCCCCCAAAACTCGCTCGCGACCGCGAGGCGAACGGGTTTGCGGACCCAGATCGGAACCGGTTCTAGAGGCCGCGACGCCCGCGTAGACACGGTGATCGCCCGCGGCGGCCCGGAATCGAGGGGTCTATCGGGTGACGGACGCACGCAACGCGAGATCTCAGTTCCAGCTGCCCGGCGGCTGTCGTTGACAGGGCATTTGCGGGAAGAACCGGGAAGTCCCCCCAAAAAGCATTGAGAAGTGGTTATGGCATGGAGTACCATAACGGTGATGATCCCTCTGGTGTCGGCGCATCTCGTCGCGATGCGAATCCCGGGCCGGCCTGGTGGATGATGGTCCAGGGCAATCCGTGGGGACGCCGACAGGGCCGCAGGGTCGCAATGCCGCCAAATTTCGGCCCGACATATGGTTCGACGGCCAACACATGTGTTCAGGGAGAACGAACGAAGAGCGAGCCTTCTTCTCCGACCGGACCGGTCGGGCCCCGATTACATTCTGAAGACCACTGGTGAGGACCGCTGCGGGGTGGGGATGACGCGCGGCCCGGCATCGGCGAGGACAGGAACCGCCCTTGAGGTGCGCACATGCACGGCCGAATCCGCTGACCCCCTCCGCGAGTCAGCCGTGGAAGGCAGGAGGAGCATGACCCATGGATAGAGAGCTGGCGCTCGAAATGGTGCGGGTGACCGAGGCCGCCGCCATCGCCGCCTCCCGGGTGATGGGACGCGGCGACAAGATCGCCGCCGACCAGGCGGCGGTGGACGCCATGCGCAGTGCCCTCCGGACGGTGGCCATTCAGGGCCGGGTCGTGATTGGTGAAGGGGAGTTGGACGAGGCCCCCATGCTTTTCATCGGAGAGCAGGTGGGCAATGGCGATGGCGACCCGGTGGATGTGGCGGTCGACCCGCTTGAGGGCACCAATCTGGTGGCCAAGGGCATGAATGGCGCCATCGCCGTGATGGCCATCGGGCCCGCCGGCAGTCTCCTGCATGCCCCTGACATGTACATGGACAAATTGGTGACAGGCGCGGCCGGGCGCGGTGTGCTTGACCTCGACGCTCCCATCGGCGACAACCTGCGCGCGCTGGCGCACGCCAGCGGGCGCTCGGTGAGCGATCTGACGGTGGTCGTGCTTGACCGCGACCGACATCGTGAGCTCATCGCCGGGATACGCGACGCCGGCGCCCGTATCAAGCTCATTACCGACGGCGACGTCACGCCGGCGGTGGCGGCATGCCTGGAGGGCTCGGGGGTCGACATGCTGGCCGGAAGCGGCGGTGCGCCTGAAGGTGTGCTGGCCGCGGCGGCCGTGAAGTGCCTGGAAGGGGAAATGGTGGCGCGGCTCTTGCCCGAGGACGACGCCCAGCGCGAACGCGCGGAGGCTATGGGCGTACGGCCGATTGACCGGCTCCTGCACCTCGATGACTTAATCCGCGGAGACGATGTCCTGTTTGTGGCCACCGCCATCACCGATGGAGATTTTCTACACGGTGTCCGCTACACCAAGGACGCAACGCGCACCGAAAGTGTCGTCATGCGATCCCTGACGGGGACCGTGCGATTTGTAGAAGCCGAGCACCGGCTCGAAAAGAAACGGCGTTTCGGGAGAACCCCGGACGCGGGAAGGATGCGTGCTTAATGGCGAATGACCCGACCGAGGAGGTCAAGAAGCCGACGCGCCGACGTCGGACCGTGACCGAGATGCCGCCCCAGGGAGAAAGCGTAGAGAGGCCAGCCGCGCCCACAGAGGACGCCGCCCCGGCGGCCGTAGCCACACCGAAGAGGCGGGGACGTCCCCGCAAGACCCCCATCGAGGCCGCCCCGCCCGCGGCGCCCGCACCGGAGGCCGCACCGAAGACGCGGCGGAGAAGGACTCCCCCCGCCGCACCAGAAGCCGCGGTTCCGCAGATGACCCCAGAGGCCGTGCCCGAATCCGCGCCGGTGACCGCCGCGCCCGCTCAAGTTGCAGCGCCTGTGGCGGCCTTGCCTGAGACGCCGCCGGTCGGCGACGCGCAGCCCAGGTCTCCAGAGTCGGTGCCGCAGGGCGTGAACGGGCAGCCCCGCGGCCCCAGACCCTCGGTGCGGCCCGTCCCCCCGATGGGTCCCCGTGGCCAGAGGGGCGGGCGCAATGACCGGTTCCGCGATCGGCAGCGAGGCCCCGGTCCCAATGGCCGACGTGAAGATCGGCGGGGAGGCCCGCGTGAGAATCGCGAGCCGCGTGAACCGCGTGAGCTGCGCGAGCTGCGCGAGCCCCGGG
>JAJZYZ010000059.1 GCA_021797815.1 Bacillota bacterium | reverse complement strand
TTCGCGCGCTACGCTGGCGGCAATCAACTCCGTGGCCCCCTTCGGGGGCCGGGTCAGGAGATCAGCGGACGTGGGCATGGGGATGAGACCCTCCTCCTTGCGCGAGATGGTCAGAGGGGTGAGGGGAACGAGGTGCGCCATCGGAGGCGGGACGCAGCCGGAGAGGCGGCGGAGTCTGCTGCGCCGCCTAAATCGCGGGGTGCCGAGCGGCCCAGTCGGCGACGGTACCGTCGGGGAGTCCCAGATGGCGCTGGACCGCTTCCCAGGTCACGAATCCTGCGGGCGTGCCCGCGAGCGCGTCCCACACGTCGAGCGGCAGCACCGGAACATCCGCGCGAGTCACCGGCACCTCGGCCTCGTGCGCGGGCCCGCCTTCGTTGGGCCGGAACACCCGGCGGATACAGGTTTCCACACTTCCGTCGCCGGGGTCTTCGGCAAAGCAGTCAAACGCAATGCCGCGGACCTTGAGCACGGCTTCAATGTCGAGGAACTCCCCGCCATGGGGACGCCCTTCGAGCACCGTGGTGCCGTCGCTCCGATCCGTCGCCCGTTCAACCGGTGAGTCCCCAGCGTCGACCGCACGCGCCACATCCGACAGCGTCAGCGCCCAGGTGGGCAGGGTCAATCGGGCAAAACAATCCCAGGACATGGCACACCATCCCTCCTACAAAGGCAGAAGAAGGGCCGCGAAGTGTGGGCCTCCACCAACGTTCCGGGCCCCGGGCAGGCGCCGGGCGGTCCAGCCCTTCGGGGCTGGACGGACCGGTTGCCGCCGGGGCAGTGGCCTGTGAGGCTGGAACTCGTTCAGACCGAGGTCCGACTGGGGAATGCCCATCTCTAAGTAAGCCGCGACGACTTGTTGCACAAAGGCGTCGTCCACATCGGAAATGCGCTCGGCCGACAGTTCCCAGCCCACGGCACGATACCGGGTCATCGCTCGACCTCCCTGGGTAGCACGAGCGAAGCATGTCGAGACCACGTCCGTTGAAACGGGCGCGGCCTCGAAACGTGACACGTGTAACAGATCGGGAGTTAATAGCAGAGGCTCCCATACCAGCGATCACAAGGCTGTCCGGCGCCCTGGTAACCCCAGATCCAGCCGTACTCGGGGCCCCAGTAGCGGACCGTCACCCAGTGCCAGCCGGTGGCCCAGTGGCCGGAGACCACCCAGACCCACGCGCCCTGCCAGTTGCTCGTGTTGACCCACCGGTACGCGGTGTAGGCTTGCGAAACCGCGACCCACCCATATGTCGCTGGGTGATGCACAAGATACGCTACCGTTTTGGTGGTGAGCCACGTGCCCCAGTACCGCGTGGTTTCTTGGACCATCTTGCCGCCGTTCTGTGACCCGGGGCTGCTGGGGCCCGGCGTGATCGATCCAGGGTTCGGTGTTCCGTCCAGGGCGGCGGGATTATACCCCCAGTTCACCATCCACTGCGGCACGGCGATGGCGTACCACTTCGTCGAGGTGCCGGAGGGCGTGTTCCCGGGTTCCCAGACATTCTGGGTGATCGTGCGCCAGCCGGACGTCTGGACTAGCACCTGCTTGTACGCCGTGGTGGTGTAGGCGGGCTTCACCACCTCCCACTCGTTCACCGTCCGATACGCGGTGTACGGTTGCCAGTATCCGGAGTTGATCCACTGATAGGTCGGATCCCACGACCAATGGCTGGTGTTCACCCAGTACTGATAGGACTCCCACCGCCGGGTAACGTGCCAGCCGTCATACCCGAGGTATCCCCAGTGCCGTTGCCAGGACCGGGTGTAAATCCAGCAGCCCCAGCGGTCATAGGATTGCTGGCCGCAGGGCTTTGGCCAGAACCACACCTTGTAGAACCCATAGTGCGCCCACGGCCAGTCCTGGTTAACGAGGTGGATGTAGGCTCCGTTGAGACCGGACATCTCAGTCACGGAGGTGGCCTGAAAGTGCGGGTTATCAGGTCCGGCTGCCAGAGAAGGTGGGGTGAAGAACCCCACACATAAAAGGGCCACGGCAAGCGCCGCGGCCCACCGGCGGAGGCGCATCGCGCCACCTCCCTTTATTCAGTTGTCGAACCAGATCTAGGGCAGCTGGGCCGGAACCGGCAGCGGAGGCCCTTGCGGGTGAATGGGCAGCGAGATCGTGACGGCACCACCATTGGGTTCGGAGGGCCACGAGTCGGTAAACATGACGACGTTGGGGGAGGATCCACAGTTGCTCACGTAGAGGGCACTGATCCAACCCGCCTTCGTCTGGTGAGGCTTCAGGTTCAGGTAAACGATGGGACTATCGGCCACACCGTCGTGCGGCTGATCGGCCTGCGCTAGAATCTTGGGCGTAATCGTGTACAAGTTCGCCGAGATCGGCAACAAGACCGCCGACTCCGTCCACGAATTGGTGGACTGCATCAACGGCATACAGCCGGTTTCGGTATACGCCCACGAACTCATGTGGATGGGCCGGTCGCTCGTGTTGGTGACCCGCAGTTCGACGTCCACAACAACAGCGTTGTACTGGTCCACCCCGCTGGGCCCCGGGTCCGCCCAAGCCTTCGGCAGCCACCGTGCCTGGATCATCTGCACCTTAAGCGACTTCAGCATGGCGTTCGCGGTCGGGGTCACAAACGGCGGACCGGCATTCGCGGCCGCTTGAGCCGTCTCGTGGTAGTTCACGTCGCCGCACGTGATGTTGTGATGCGGGCCGCAGGTGTCGTTCTTGCGCGCCTGCGCCGCCTCGTAGCGGTGCACCGCGCCCCAGAGTGCCGGGGCCTCGTGCTGATAGGCCACGAAACCACCGCCCAGCACCACCAGGATGCCGAGCGCCCAGGCCGCCAATTTGATGCCACGCATGGATCTCACTCTCCTCGAAAACGACAAAATCCCCTATCTGATCCCTTTTTCGCCCCAACCGAAACCCCTTTTCAAGATCGCCCGCAAACGCTTGATGCTTGGGGGTTGATGAGACCGCCACGCCCCGGCGGGCCCGGGCCGGTCCAGCGCTTCGGCTGGACGGGCGCGGGGGCCGGGGCATGGATCGCGACACGTGTAACGTTTGGGCCTTCGAGCCGTGTTAGGGCGTAAAGAGCGCCTGGGACACCTGATCGAGACCCTGCGGTGTCGGCACCAGAAGCGCGACGGCGGCAGGCTTGGCAGTTTCCGTGGGCACAAAAGCGCTGACGTTACCGTGCACCGTCCCGTGGGCGGGGACCGTCACCTGCAAGACGCGGTTTCCGGCCGAGGCCCCCGCTGTCCCGGGAAACAGGCTGGGCGCCGGCGGCAGAACGACCTGGTCGACCGCCGTCATCGCCGCCCCGTTTTGGGCCGTCCCCGTCAGCACGTCCTGGCTGGTGATCGTGACGGCGGCGCCCGTCGGATTCGTGATCGTCACCGTCAGGGCGAGCGCCCGCATGCCCGGCGGCGCCGTGGCCCCGTGCGGGAGCGCCAAGGGTTTCGCGCCGGTCGTGTGAATCGTGAGTTGGCCGGCCGGACCGGGGGTGGGCGGCACAGCCGCGTGGGAGTGCCGGGTGACGTGAGCATGGGCCGCGGGATGAGGTGCGGCACCTCCATGGGCACCGAGCACGCCACAGCCGGCCAGCAGGCCAACCCCCAGCAAGGCCCCGACCTGGATACCGAGAATCGCATTCACGTGTCTCTCGCTCCTCCCAGAAAAAAATCGGCTCCCTCATATCCCTGAAAGGGCGGGAACCGGAACTGGGCTATAATAGCCTCGAAACATGAACGAAGACGACGAGGACGTGACTCTCGCCGCCTTCGGGTTCCGGAACCTGCGATCAGCCGATCAGCGCATTAGGGTCACCGTAACTTGTCCGCGAACGGTGCGGGCAAGTTACTTTTTGCGGATCACGAACCGCGCAACCAGGCCGACCAGGGCAATAGCCACTGGCACAGCTAGGTGGACACTCATCAGCGCCACCCCCTCCCGTCTCGACTCGCACGCGGGAACCGCGGCGGGTGCGGGATCGACAGGCCCGGACGACTCCGGGAGGGAGCTGATTCGCGGGGAATCCCCCGAACCACGCTTTAGAATACGAAGTGCCGCGAATGGTGTCGAGATTAGTGCTGCGCGAGCCAGACCGCCGCGTAGGTCCCGACGATCAGCGCCAGGAGACCGCTCCCGATCCAGACCGGCAGGTGGGCGAAGCCGGCGACGTACCATCGGGCCGCGCCCACGAACGCCGT
Source organism: Bacillota bacterium (assembly GCA_021797815.1). GTDB lineage: Bacteria > Bacillota > Sulfobacillia > Sulfobacillales > JAIMBI01 > JAKATP01. The sequence goes on along the minus strand of JAJZYZ010000059.1, from coordinate 8,901 downwards.
CACCCCCACCACGCCCAGCGACAGCAGGTACAGCCCAATCATCACGATGATCCGCCAGCCGGCGGTCGCTGGCGGCTGCGCCCCGGATGCTTCAGACGGATGATGCAGTTGGGGGATCAAGGGCGGCCTCCTCCATCGCATCGGGATAGTCCCGCAGGATCTGACCGATGGCGTCCACCACCGACAGCACCCGGTTGGGGCCGAAGCCCACCTGGTTCGCGCCGCCGATGCCGGTAAGCTGATCGGCGGCCAGCTTTAGGCGGTCCGGAGGCGGCACGGGACTCTCCACACGCAGAAACGCGGACAGCATCCGGCCGAGCGCTTCACAGAACGATTGCGTCTCCGACCCGGCGCGGCCTAGAAAGATAAACACTTCAAAAGGTCGCCCGTCCTGAGACGTCACCGTAACGCGGACGGTCCCTGCCGGGGTTTGGCGACGAAAGGTGGTCCCGTCCACGACGGACGGTACCGGATCTAATGTGGCCATGATGTCCTCCTCTCCCCAATCCATCGGCAGACCGAAAACGCACCCAGGCCGTGGGAACGGTCCGGGTGGCATAGAGTCCCAGCGCGTTAGTCGTCCGATGTCTGATCGGGGTCCAGCGCGGTGCCGAGGATCACCGCCAGCAGGCGGACCTGCTCCGTCGTGAACTCCACAGCCGTGCCTGTCTCCGGGTCGCTGAGGCGGAGCCCCCGTCCCTCCCGGGCGGTGAGCCACGCGCGCAGATCCGCGAGGAGGTCCAGAACACGATCGGCCTCAAAGTGCAACGCGAGTTGGTTGTCGGGCGATGCCAGGCGGAGGCCCTCCACGGAATCCAGCGTCACCGTGGCCGGTAATCCGTCATTTGCGGTCCATAATGTCTCAGCCATGAGAGTCTCCCTGCTCTGTCTGAAGTGCCGCGATCAGCTTGTCGCAGATCAGCCGCGCCGTCGCTTCCGGGCTGTCGACCGGACCCCGAACCCCCTCCAGGGGCCCGCCCGGCACGATCACCCGGGCCATAAGGGGCGCCTCCGCGGTTCCGGGGATAGGCTCCCAAGATCCGCCGAGCTGGCCGAGGGCCTCGGCCACCAGGCCGAGATCGATCGCATACGGCGGCGCGACCGGCAGCAGGCGCGATCCGCACGGCTGCCCACTGGGGAACAGCAAGACCCGGCACGTCTGTGCGCCGGACGATGGGGGCCAGGTCCCGTCGGGATGCCGGGGGCATTCGTAGCGCACGGTGCCGAGCCGCTCCGCCAGCGCTAACGACAACGGAAAGCCGTCGTCCCGGCGGTTGAGAAATGCCGAAGGGATGGGAACCATCACGGGCGCTCCCGGCTTCGCGCGGGGTCGAATCCCGCCGGGTAACGCGCCTGTAGCTTGGCAACATTCCGCCGAGCCACCTCTTCCAGCGGGACGCTGAGGGTAGACGCGAGCGCGGCCACGTACCAGAGCACGTCACCCAGCTCCTCGATGAGCCGGTCGGGCTCGGGGTCATGGTGGTGGAAAATCTGCTTCTTGATGCGATCGGCCACTTCCCCGGCCTCGCCCGCGACGCCGAGCGCCAAGTTGGCCAGAAGGCCGGGCGCATGAGTCGGAGGCGCGGTGCGCATCACGGCGGCGGTGTACTCCTCGAAGGTCATAGGGTCTCCTCGTTTCTCTTCCGAACTCCCGGGCGGCCGGTAGCGAAGAACCGCTACGGCCCGGTATCTAAAGGCGCTGGGCTGTCTCCCGCCACCAGCGCCTCTAAGAGCGCTGTGCGGATTGCCGAGTCCATAGGGGACCGGGCCTTGTCCAGCGTCTGGATCCACCGGGCCACCGCGCTTGGCCGGTCAAAGACCGACAGGGGCACGTCGCGCGTCCGGAGCCACTGGACGTTCATCATGGCAATAGCCGCGAACACGTGGGCGGAGTTGATCGGAAGATGGTGCTGGATGAGCCACTGCGCGAACCAGTGCAGGTGCATTTGTTGCTGGCGGGCCGGACTTTCGGTAGCCTGCCAACGGTTGCCCACCCGTCGCTGCCAGCGTGTGCCCGTCGCCCGAATGGCCCCGGTCCAGGTCTTCACTTCGAGGATGAACACGCCGGAGATCCCCACCACCACCAGGTCGAGCTGCGCGAACTGGTCGGGCCCGACCTGGATCACCACGTCGGGGCAGAGCGTAAAGCGCCGGTCGAGGCGACGAGCATCTTCTCGCCGCCCTGACCCTGCTGCTGAAACCCGCGCTGGCGTCCATTCCACCTGAAGCGCAATAAGGGCCGAAGAAAGAAGACCAGCCACTTCGGGACGGCGCGTTCCAGCCGGTCGAGGTGCTCCTGCCGTTCTCGGTCTTGTTTGGCCGCAATAGCGGCGTCGAACCCCGCGTGACTCGCGGCCTGTTGATGGCGGATCTCGGCCGTTGCACCCCTCCTCCAATCCCCTCAACGGGCAGATATCGTGGCGAGGCGGGTAAAGTGCGCCGCCAGCTGAGGCAGCACCTCCGCTTCGTAGCGGGCATGAAACGCCTCTAGGCCGGCCTCGTCATTGACCAGCACCACGTCGCATTGCGCGAGCAACGTATCGACCCAGGTTTCGGTCACATGGTGAAGCGGCTGATACGCGGCCCCATCCCGGCGAGCGAGACGCTCCGCCCGCACGGTAGGGGACACGGCCAGGCCAATCGTGTACGCATCGGGGAAAGCCGCCAGCTCCCGGGGCAGCCGCGCATCGGTGATGACGTAGCGCCGGGCGCGGGCCGCCCGCCGACGGGCCAGCCGCACGAAGGCGTCCGGATCCACGGCGCGAATCACGTCTCCAATAGTCTGCGCGGCCTCCCGATACTTCCCCGGGCTCAGCAGAACCCGAAGAAACAGGCGCAAGGGATCGGCAAACCCGATGGGCCGGGTGCCGAAGTCCTCCTGAATCCAACCGGCGAGCGTGTCCTTGCCCGCTCCGGCGGCCCCGACAATGAGAACTCCCGGCATGAGCGGCTCCTTCCCGGACTCGATGAGGTTTAGTGTTCGACCCAGTACCAGGTGGTGGGGGCCGCGAGACGTAACAGCCAAAGCACGCCCTGAATCGCGAGCACGCCGCCCAGGGCCGCCAGAACCCAAGGATGGACGCCGACGGTGAAGCAGCCGACGATAACGGCCAACGTCAACAGCCCGCTTAGGATGGCCAGGATTACGACGACGGGCCCGAGACGGTCAACGGGATGCCACATAGAGATCCCACTCCTTCCGGGGCGCCGGAGACGGCGCTAAATCAGCAACGGCTCGGCATAGAGAGTCACGGGCCGGCCAGCGGCCGCCAGCGCCTCGGTGGCCCGGACAAACCCGACACGGGCGTCGGGTAACGACGCCTGGGGAATCACCACGCCCAAGGCGCTATCGGGGAGGACCAGGGCGCCCGGTGCGTGGTCCAGACCCCACAGGGCCGCAAAGTCGGCGGCGCCGGGTCCGATAAAGACGGCCGCCGCTTTCCCCTGGGTCGGGAAGACCCACCGGGGGGTCGGGAATGCGGCGCGGAGACGGTCGTAGGCCGTGAGCCACCCGCACACGACGTCCCAGGCCGTCCGATCGCGCTCCCGGATCAGGGGGATAAACCCGGCGGATGTCCGCCGGCAGAGCTGCCAGGTGAGTGCGCCCGTCGCCCGGGTATAGGTGGCGCCATCCGCCCGAGGCACCAGATGGGGCCAGAGCGTGTCCACCCACCGTGAGTGGTCCACCCCATGCTCGGACGCCGTTGCCCCCCCAGATGGGAACCCGTCCGGGATTGAGCGGGGCGAAACCTCGAGAGACTCCCAGGCTTCAGACATCGGCTGACCTCCCCAGAACACGGGATGGGATCGGGAGAAGCGAGGCGACTCGCTGAGCCGTCTCGGTCTCCGCCGTGTGTTAGCGCCAGCCCACGACGCGCTTGGAGCGGCGTGGAGAACGGCGCCGGATCGCATAGGTCCGCAGTGAAGACCGGGCGAAATGTGCCGGATGAAGCGGCTCGGCGGCCAGATCGGCGACCCAACAGGTAAAGCACCGCTGGTCGCACAGCGCGTCATAGGCGGAAATCGGCCCGCCGCAGACCCGGCAGGTCGTCAAGAGCGTCACGGCCACCGCGATCGGATCCCGGCCGGCCACCGCCGTCACCCGGAGGCGGCACGCCTCTTCGGGGACGGGCCCGTGCACGTGGAGCACCACGCCCGCGGCGAGCGGGGGCAGGGCCCCCGCGTGTAGCATCAGCACCGGGGCCGGGTCGTGTACGCAGGCCATCAACACGGATCGAGGCACGCAGAGCGTAAACGGGTCCATCGCCATGGCCTCCTGTCCGGATCGGCCGGGGTACGACGGGGCAACGGAGTCTAGGAGGCAAAGAGGAAAGCGGCGTGCGGGAGGCGCCCCGCCGCCTCGGCCAGTTCCGCATACGCCACGGTCCGGAGCGGCAGGGACAACCGGCTGGCCTCGGCCAGCTCCTCGATCATGCCGCGGCTCGGCCGGTCCACGGAAAAGCTGTACACCACGCGGCAGGGCGGCAAGAGCCCGAGGCCCCAGGCGAGGCCCGTCGCCCGCTCCTCGCCGGCGTCGGTGAGCCACTGGGGCGCGTAGAGGTGGGGGGCCACGGGCCAGTAGCCGTCCTCCCACGCCAGCCGGGCCAGACACTGGGTCCAGAGCACGTGCTGGGCCACGCTCTCCCCGTCACGGGCGGCAAAGGGGGAGCAGATGTACGCGCGCGGCCGCGGCACGCCGGGCGCCGGCACGGGATGCTCCAGCGCATGAAAGGCGGCTTCGCTGGCCAGCTCACTGGCGGACGTTAGCGGGCCGAGCGCATCCAGGATGGTATTGAAGTCGTCCAGCGGCCCGTGATAGGTTCCGCTGGGCGCGACGAGGAGGAGGCCGTCGGGATGTTGGGATAACTGCCAGCCGCGATACATCGCGGGCACCTTCTTTCGGGAATACGTGTTCGGATGGCCGGGCATCTTCTCGCGACCCCCGCGCGGCCACGGGTCAGCAGCAAACGAATGGCACCGGTATCTGACAGCGACGTCTTAGAACGTGGTGGGCGGCCCGCTATACGCGCGGGCAATCCAGCCGATAGGCGCGACTTCCCAGGCGCGGCCTTCGGGATCCACCAGGACGTCTCCCACCGAGACGCTCGGGCAACGGTGCTCCGGATTCCACGTGCCGTTGGGCGCGAAGTCGTTCTGGCCGGCCACGAACGCGGTGTCGAGCGAGTCTGCTTCGATCGTTCCAGCCTCGTGGTACGCCAGAGGAAACACCCGCCGGGTGCTTCCGTACGTGCCGACGTAGTCCTCCGGGCGTTTGAGCTGCCAAACCGTGAAAATCACGAGATTATTTCCTCCCCTGCTCGGTCCAGGTGAATGACGACCGCCTCGGGAATGGCCACCGCGATAAGGCGCTGGACTATAGTCCAGTCGCCGCCCGCGAGCCCGCACCCCAGGCCGTATGGCAACCCGGGCACCAGCGAGCGCTCCCGGGTCCAATAGCCAAAGCGCGTCAACGCGGTCACCAGCGCGGCGTAATCCGTGTGACGGCGGCCCACGCCGTAGCCGGCCTGGCCCACCAGGTGCACGATGAAGCGCCCTGGGGTCACTTCCACCGGCAGGCACGCGCCTAACACCAGCTGGTGCGCCTGCCAGGCCAGCCGGTAGGCGGTAAAGGCCCGGGGAAACCGGTCGCGGATCGCGCGGGCGATGCCCGCCCCCATCACGCCGCGCGCGTTCACCTGATGGCCGAGCGCCATGATGGTGCCGTCCGCCAAGAGGTCGAGCGCGTCGCCGGACACCACGGTCAACGCCGGAGACGTGGTCATAGGGTGGACCTCCCTCCCACGTCGCCCAGCTGATCCGGCAGCCACCGCGGGCCGAACTGGTCGGCTAACGTGGGGGCTGGTCGCGGTGTAGGTCGCGAGCGGTCTTTGAGCAGTGACGGTGATGTCGGTGATGGGCGGCGTGTGGCCACGAAGCATCCCTCCCGAGATCCGAAGTAATTCGGACCCCGCCCGACCCGGCGCCGCGTTGAAGCGGCGCGGTCGGGCATAAAGAGCAGCCTTGCGCCAAAGAACGAATAATCTTGGTTCCCCGGCCTCGGCTCGAACGAGGACTCTTCCGGTCCAAAACCGGACGTGTTACCGATTCCACCACCGGGGAGTGGAGCTCCGCGAGGGACTCGAACCCTCAACCTGCCGATTACGGATCGGCTGCTCTACCGATTGAGCTAACGGAGCGCAGAAGCATCTCGGGACTCGCGTTGCAGATACTGGTCGGCCGCCTTCCACCCGTCGGTCCAGTACCGGCGAAACGCGCGGGAGAATGTGACGCCGTTGTGGTAGAACGTGCCGTGGTCCGCATAGGGATTCCGCCGGCGAGGCGTGCCGGCCAGCCGGTCGCGGATACCGCGCCGGAAGGCGCTTTGAAACGCCCGGTTCCGCGTGTCGGGCCGGTCAGCCGCGTCCCAAATCGCGGCGGCCGTGTCGGGATCACGCATCGGCCACCTCATCCGCCAGCTCCCGGGTCAGGGTGGCAAAGTAGCGGCGCTCACAAGTCGGATGGAACAGCGGGATCTCGGCCACGCCCCGATGGCGGGGCCGTACCACGAGACGTCAGCCGCAAGCCCGACAGGAGACGACGAAGTCACCTCGGTGCTTCTGGCGATTCATTCCCCACCTCTTTCGCGCTCCGCATCACGGCCCTGCGGGGTTGTAAAGTCCCCCGATATATCCCCGTCGGTGGTGGCGTACACCGTCTCCCAGCACGGGTGGGTCACCACGGTGCCGCGCTTCACGCCCTCAAACCGCACGCGGACCCAAGGTCCATGAAACCCGACAACCTTTCCGGGTCGCCCGGCCACGGTGATGGCAAGACCCCGCTTGAGCCACGGCATCCCGTAGTGCTCGCGGATGTAGTCGACCCCCATCCCTATCCCCCCTCCTCGAGCGCGCGGTCGACGGCGACCCAGAGAGCGGTCACGAGGTCCCAACCCTCCCCGGACACCGGATGCGTAAGCCGCGGCGTCAAGAGGTGCAGCGTACAGCCGGCTGCATGCCAGGTCACGTTGATGACCCCCGCACCGCTAATCCGGGCCCATGCCTCAAACAGCGCCAGGCCGGGGTGCGGCGCGAAGAAATTGACCGGCTCGCGCCCGACTGCCTTGAGGCAGGTCTTGCCGGCGAAGCGGGCGGCGACCTCCGCCTCCGTCAGGTTGAGAATCCCGACGTAGTCCTCGACGGTGGCCAAACTGGCACCACAAAGGTCTCCGATGGCCCGTCCCTGATTCCGATGGCCGTCCGGGCAGCGTCCAGGGCGATATACGGCATCGGCTCCCAGTACTGGAACGAGCTTGTCGGCCAATCGACTGCGCAGCACCAACGGATCCATTTAGGGTACCTCCTCTGGCTGGGGGGGTCGGTCACGGCAGGAAGGTCTGGCCCCTTTGTGAAGAGTCAAGAAAGCCCGGGGCCGGCTGGGGACTCCCACCCGGCCGCGGGGAAGGCCCGTCCGCAGGGCGGGCAGTGCCAACAAATTGGTGGACCCGGCGGGAGTCGAACCCGCGTCCGGACCGGATCGTGAGCACCGTCTACCTATATAGCCTGGCTCGTAACCTCCAGCGTCAGGCCAGGCACCTGCTGGGGGGATCCGTCGATTCTCCGAGGGGCGGACGTCGCTTTAACCCAGGGAGGCCGGTATTTTGGTCCCGGGGGCCACCGGCGAAGCGGCCCGGGGTGGTCGAGCGGACGTTAACGGGGTCTCGCAAGGTCCGCAGACCATTGCCTTGCGATCCCGACCGCGTTAGGCCGCGGCGAGCGCAGGAACGTCGGCAGGTAATGCCGTGCCAGCGGAGTGGTGACGGGCGGAACTGGCAACGCCCGATAGGCAGGTACACACGAGCGCGACCCGTCGAAACCGGTCGGGCCCAAAAGGGAGGACGCTCAAGCCCCGGCATCTGCGGGGACGAGCGCAAACGTCGTAAACACGTGGCCACACGCATCGCAGACGATCTGTGGCGGATCATGCTCCGGGCGCTGGCCATCCCAATCCACGTCGGTCTCGCCGATCCAGTTGTGGAACACGCTCCCGTCTGCCTGGACCTCCGGCGTGAACGCAGCCAGCCCGGGAATCAGGTCCCGCTGCACAAACCCGGCGTATTCCGGGCTCGCCCCGCAACGCGGACAGACAGCCCGAAGGTGAGGGGCCAAGGGCGGACCACCTTCCGCCAGATCGACGGTCGTCGCGTGGTCCTGCTCATCGGTTACCACAAAGACCCCCGCATCGCGGGTCCGGTCCCGCTGGATCGTGCGCGCCGTACGGGCTGCCGCTTCTGGACTCTCGGCGTTCACATCGATCGTCCATGCAACCCGGTACGCCGCCGAAATCTTTTCGCGATCAGCCATTGCTGGGCTCCTTTCCGGAGAGCGAACGACCGCGCTCATAGCCGCCGGTGGGGCAGAGGGAAAAGAGGCGGCTACGAAGCCGCCTCGGTGGACGTATCGGAGGCCCGGACGGGCGCGGGCGCCGCCAGGGGTTTCCGGCTCCCCAGCGGGGCGGCGGTTTCCCGGATCCCCCGCGCCAACAGACGGGATCGGGCATCTTTGGGGTCCGCACCTTCGAGCGCCTTCATGGCCGCCTCACGGATGCTGTTCATGCCAGACTCATCCTCCTTCAAAAAGCTCAGGACCTGAAAAAGCCGCCGGACCGGCGCGGTTAAGCGCCGGCCGGTGGCATCGGGAAAAATAGGCGACCTTGCGGAACGCCGTGAACCTTTAGGGCCACCACGTCGGCGGCAGGGAAGCCGGCGGATGCCATCCAGGCTGAGCGAAATACGACCGGAGAAGCACTCCGGTTTGTGCCGCTTCCTCGCTCGGAGACTCCAACACGTCTTGGAAGTCGAGCGCAACAATCCACCCATCGTGTGTGCTGAAAAAGGTCTGGGCA
>JAJZYZ010000012.1 GCA_021797815.1 Bacillota bacterium | reverse complement strand
AGTAAGGCGGGGCGTGAGGCGGAGCGGGGATGCTAGCCGTGATAGGTCTTCATCCGCTCCCAGATGAAATCTCGGAAGCCGTCGGCATCGATTTCGGTGGCGATGTTCACCAGGGGGCGGTCTTCATCCTTGGGGGTGATGAGGAGCGCCCCCCGCATCGGGCCTTCGCGCACAACGGTAAGCGGCATCTCCGCCCACTCAAAGAGCGACGGTGCCATGACCGCCGCCACGGCCACCACGTCGTCCACCGGGAAAGCGTTCGGGTCGCCGCCCTCGCCCCGTGACCTCTCACCGTAGAACCGGAGCGCGGCCGCAAGAAAGCGGCCGATTCTTCCGTAGTCATCGGACAGCCGATCGACATCCGACAGCGGCAAGAGCGCCTTGTGCGCCACATTGATGCCCACCACGCGCACATTGTGTCCCCGCTGAAACACCACGTCGGCGGCGTGGGGGTCGACGTACACGTTGAACTCGTCATGTTTCTCGGCACGGACGCCTGGCAGGGCGCCGCACATGACGGTGACGGAAGACCAGTGGCGGCCGAAGTCCGCCAGCGTCAGATACCCGAGTGCCAGGTTCGTAAGCGGCCCGGTCGCTATCAGATCCATGGGCGTCTCGGCCGAACCCGGCCCGGTGGGCGGGAGTCCTGCCCAATGCGACCAGACCGGCACGGCGTCTCCCGGAACCTCCGGGGCCTCGGGAGTCCAGGGGCCGAGGCCGGAGTCGCCGTGAAAGCTCTCGGCCGTCAAGGGCGCATAGATAAGCGGCCGGTCCGCGCCCGGGTACACGCGGACGCTGCCCCGGTCGAGGAGGTTTAACACTTCTCGCGCATTCTGGGCTGTCCGCCGAACTCCCACATTACCCGCCACCGCCGACACGCCGACAATCGGAAGACCGGTGGCGGCCACCACCAGCGCCCAGGCGTCGTCGATGCCGGGATCCATATCGAGCCAGGCGGCCGATTCCGTCACGGTTGTCCTCCGTCGGCGATGCCCGGCATCGCCCCATTTAGTGCCACTGCCTGCAACCAGATTCTGTCCGTTCTTCTCCGGCAAGCCGCCTGGTCCTTTCATGGACAGATCCCGGCCGCGCCGGGGGACGCCCGTTCGCACATGGGCAAGCGGAAGGCGTATCTGCGGCGCCGACTCCGATTGACCGGAGAACTGTCACCCGGCGGCCGGCATAAAGCGGAACGGCGCCGCCCGCCGCGCCTGCGAACGACAGGGCGATCTCATGGTCCCGTCCGCCCGGTCGCTGGTGTTCTGCGCCCCCGGCCAGTTATCAATAGGGCAGCGGGTTCCAACCGCGCACATCCATCTTCTTGAGGAGCATCTGAAGCGTCTCGTCAAACGCCGCGGGAGAGTCCTGTTCAAGTTTGAAGCGCGCCCCAGAGACAGGGATAGACGTGTCCAGCACTCTTACGAGGCGTATCGCGGTCTGTACGTGCTCCCCTTTAGTGAGGGCTCCCGCCAGGTTCCCGACCGTAATGCTGAGCTCGCTCGACGGTCCGTCGTTGGTCCGCGCTGAGTACTCGTTCAGAATGCCCGACACCCACATTAACCACATGACCGCCTCGCCGAGCTGCTCGCGGTTGTGGTCGCGACGGTACTGCGTCAAGTAGATTTGAGCATCCCCCACACCACCAAGTTCCACCGCGACAGTTCCTGGTCGAGCGGCGACTAGAAGCTCGTGCAGGTACGCCACGGCCAGAACTCCATTTATCAGAACGGAGAGGATGAGAGCGATGACGAGGCTTCTGACCCGCATGCTCGCGCTTCCCTTCTCACTTCTCACTTATCATGTCTCGGAGCCACGCCGGCGGCTCAAAGCCAGGCCGGGGAGCGTGCGGCACTTCCCCAGGCCGCGTGCTGCCCCCCGCCGGAAAGCTGCCGCTCCACTCGGATCTCGCACCGGGTGGATGATTGGCTCCGGACCCTCTCCCTGCGCCGGCCCGCGACGACGGACACCCGCGGCACGCATCGTTATCGGCCGGAGGGTTCAGGTCCTTCCGGTTTACGAGGACGGTGTTCGCGAGACAATCCCGGACACCTGCTTCCGGGCCTAAGCGCCCGCGAGCTCCCGGGCGAACGCTTCTTCCATACGCCTGAACGCGTCTTCCCATGTCTCCCGACGGTGAAAGAAGTGGGATTCTCCCGGGTAGTACATGACCTCGAACCGTTTGTTAAGCCGTGTCAGGTCGCGCACGATCGCGTCCAGATGCTGAAACTCCACCGACTCATCGGCCGTGCCGTGAAGGTTTAGCAGCGGTGCCGCCAGACGTTCCGCGTAATGGGCGGGCGAGGCCTCGTCGTAATGGCGGGTAGTGGCGGGGCCGGGAGGTCCACCGAGCCGCCGTTCCCAGAACCGCACCCGGCCGCTGCCTGAGGTTTCGGGATAGGTCCACATGCCCGCAAGGTTGACGCCGAGGCGGAATTCGTCCGGGAATTTGGTCAGTGCGAGGAGCGTCAGGTAGCCTCCATAGCTGAGACCCCAGATGCCGACGCGGCCGGGGTCGACGCCCGGCAGGCTCTTCAAGTAGCGGGCTCCCGCGATAACGTCGGCCAGATCACCCTGCCCGGGTCCTTCATAGTTGCCGCGCTCGTAATCTACGCCGTAGCCGGTACCGCCCCGGTAATCCACCGACAGGATGGTGTAGCCCTGCTGAAGGAGGTACTGATTCCACGCATGAAAGACCGCATAGGCGTGCATGGGGTGAAATCCCGCCCGCATCTGACGCATAGGGCCGCCGTGCACGTAGATGAGGGCAGGCGCGGGCGTTCGGACCGCGTCCGGGCTGCGGTAAAGATCCGCATGGAACCGGAAGCCGTCGAGGCTTCGGAGTTCGACCGGCTCCGGCGGCACCAGCCGGGTCCGCGCCCAGACAGCGGGCATGGAATACGTCATCCGCACCGGCGTGCCGGTCACGGCCGCCGTGTGAAGTTCGAGACTCATCTGCGCCGAAGACGACAGATACGCGACGCGAGTGCCGTCCGGACTCAACGCCGGATCGACATGCGTGCCAGCGGGACCTGTCAGCACCCGGAGGGTTCGGTCGCGACGCGAATACAGATGCACCAGACGGTCTTGCGGTGAGCCGCCATGGCTCGAGGAAAAGGCGACCAGCATGCCGTCGGCGGAGAAGCTCGGAGCTTCATGCTCCTCGCCATGGTCTTCGTGCGCGCCCGGGACGATGGTGGTAAGCGAGTCCCGGTCCCGCTCCCACAAGAGGAGATGCGGATATCCGGCCACCGTTCCGATGAAGGCGGCCGCGTCTCCGCGCGGTGAGACCGACGCTTCACCAAGCGTCACGATTCCGCGCGGGTCCGACTCCGTAAACAGGACCCTCTCAGCACCGGTATCGACCCTGAGCAGGACAACGTCCCGCCGCATGGCGTCAGGGGTGCTTCGGACCACGAGCAGGGTCTCCTCGTCGAGAAAACGCCCCTGAACCGGGATCGTACCCTCTGCGGATTCGAAGATGACCGCCCGTCCGGTCAGGTCGAACACCGACAAGGCGTGGACCGCTCCGTGGCGCAAGACGCTTAACAAGACCCGGCGTCCCGACGGACTCCACTCGACGGCTCCTAAAAGAGGGTGGGGAGGGTCCAGCGACTGCAGGAACGGCATTCCGGCGCCCACCGTGGACACGATCCACAGACGGTCGCCGGCCGTGAATGCGATGCGGCCTTCCGGGTCAACGGAAAGTCCCCCGATGTCGTTCGGCAGGTCCACGAGGACATGGGGAAGGCCCTCCGGTTCCACGAGGAGGAGCGCTCCCCCGGCCGCGTAGCACACACCCGCGCCGAGAGGGGCGAAGAAGGAGACCCGGTCATTGACCCGCGATGTCCGGCGGGGCTCACGGTCAAGGGCCGCCTCCCAGAGCTCGGGTCGTCCGTCGACGCGATACAAGAACCAGACGCGATCCCCATCCGGTGCCCAGCGGGGAAGTTCCGGATGGCGGATATCAAGGACGTCCTTGATATGAAGCCGGTCATCGGGCATTGGTGCCTCCATCCCTTGGTCATCTGCCACCGGAGAGTCGCCTAAGAGCGGGAGTTGATGCTCAGCTCCTCAACGCCATCGCCGCCAGAGCCGCCGCCCCGGCCTTCAATCCTCGCTCATCCACGATCAGACCGGCGGAGTGGAGGCCGGTCGTGAGCGCGGGGCCGGCGATTCCGACCGCGATGCAAAAGGCGGGGATGCGCTCGGCCACGTACGCGAAGTCCTCTACGCCAAGCGTCGGAGGAATCTCCCGTACCGCCTCCGGACCGAGTTCTTCCGTGAGAATGCGGCGCGCGCTCTGCGTCCAGGGAACATCGGCCATGAACACCGGATAGCCTGCCTCCAACACAAACTCGACCCGCGCCCCATGCGTGCGGGCCACCCCGTCGGCCACCTCGGCCACCCGGCTCACGGCACGTTTTCGGGCGGCGGGCGACATCGCCCGGATCGTTCCGGTCATCTCGACACGGTCGGCAATCACATTCTCGCGGTAGCCGCCGTGAATGGTGCCCACGGTCACGACCAGCGGGTCAAAGGCGTCTTGCTCGCGGCTGACGACGGCCTGCCAGGCCTGTACGATGGCCGTGGCCACAAAGATGGCGTCGATGCCCTGATGCGGTGTCGAACCGTGCCCACCCCGGCCGTGGATGGTCAGGCGGAAATCGTCGCAGCTCCCCATCGCCGGCCCCTCGCGCAGTCCGATGACCCCGGCCTCGAGATCGCTGTCCACATGGACCATCATGCCGGCCTCGACCCCATCCAGAATGCCGGCTTCGATCATCGGCACGGCGCCGCCCGGGCCCTCCTCGCCCGGCTGGAACATGAGCACCACCGGTCGGCGGAGCTCGGCCTCGCGAGCTTTCAGGTACCGGGCCGCCCCCAGCAGCATGGCGGTGTGGCAATCGTGGCCGCACGCGTGCATGCGGTCTTGGATTTCGGACCGGAACGGCAGGTCGTTGAGCTCTTCAATCGGTAACGCGTCCATGTCGGCCCGGAGGAGAAGGGCCGGTCCCCGGCGTTCGGCTGCCAGGACGCCCCGCACCCCGTGTGCGATGGGGCGGCTGTGCGCGATGCCGAGCTCGTCCAGGGTGGTCTCCACCAGACGCGCCGTCCGTGGGGTCTCAAGACCAAGTTCGGGATGCCGGTGAATGCCGCGGCGAATTTCAATCATCCAGGGCTCAATGCTTTGCCAGACCAGATCGTCGACGACCATCACATGTCTCCTCCTCGCGTCGCGGCGTCTTTTTTCCTCGTTCCCCATGCGTGGACGAGCTCCTGCCGGAGCGAGTGAGGCAGGCCTGCCAATCGCCAGCGCGGATGGCAAGCGGGCCGGTGCCATCCCACCCGACCGTGCCCCGAAGCCTCAAAACCGGGCACACCGGACACCAGAAAAATTAAGAGGCCCGTGCACCCGCACATGGAGAGGACGAAGGGGGCAACCAGGGAATACTCTCCGTGACCAGCCTCAGTCAAGCAGGCTGCCATGCGTCTTTTCATCTGTTCATGCATCAGCCGACGCGCCATAGGCACGTCTATGGGGGGGCCAGGGCCCGTGAGACAAGAGGTGGCGACCCAACGACCGGTCCGGCTAGGGATGGTGGACATCATCTGCCTCGAAGCAGACAGCCGTCACGTGCGGATAGCCATATTCGATACGGTGGACCCGGAGGGACGAGAAGTCCGTGTGCCCGTCGGCGCAGCCTTTCAAGCGGGGCACCTCACGTGGGTATACGAAAAATATGCCGCCGATCCGGGGAACGAGGCCCGGAGCGACCCGGCGGGCACTCCGCTGCCAGGGGTCAATGCGGAGCGGGTGACATTCGTGAGTTGGGATGAGCGGTCGTCGCCTTAGCGTGCTGTCCCGCTGGCACAGCCTCCCTGGACGAAGTGGGAGAACACGGCGTCCGACTTCAAGTGGTGCGACCCGCGGCCGCATCAAGTGAAACCCGGCGATAACTCTGGGCGATTGAGCCGTCTTGACGGTCCATCCGCTCCCTCTCCCTAGAATCCCATACCCATGGCCGGTGCCCGAGCGATTCTCACTTCCTGTCGGAATTCACACTCCGCGGGGTCCTCGTCTCGGCAGCGCGGCCAGACCCCGACGATTGGCTGACCAAGTCCTTGTGCGAGGAAAACGCCCTGCCGGTTGTTGTGAGCCACCAGCACTGAAACGTCCGGGACGGCCCCGCTGAGGCCGAAGCCGATGTTTTGGCGAGAGGACCGGGTACGGGACCGACGGCTTCTCGGAACGGCCCGACTGCGCGATGTCTCGACGAGGTTCCTTCCCCGTGCGGACTCCATCGGTCGAGGGCGAACAGCCCGCGGCATCACCGCGCCTGCGGTGTGAACGCATTCAAAGTGGGGACACCGCGTAATTCGGAGGTGCCGGGTGGCGCCCGAGCTGTCTTGCGGACGCTCTCGCGTTATGCTCGATGGACGAGACCCACGACGAGGCGGGGGGATCCGATTGTACGCGGACGAAGACGCGGGAACGCCAGAGAACCTGGAAGAAGAATTCTGGCCCATCATCCGGGCGCTTCTGGACAATCTCCTTCTTCAAGAACGGGGCGCGCTTTCGAAAGCCGCCGCCCTGATTGCCGACCGGATGGCCACAGGTGGTCAGGTGTTCGTCTACGACACAGGGCACATGCTGGAGCGGGAGCTCATCCACCGCGCGGGCGGACTCGTCGCTTGGGCGCCGTTTTCATTCCGACTGGACTTGAACACGGCGCTCATCCACGAAGCGCCGCAGACGCCGCCCGACCCTTCGGATGAAGTGCTGGGCGCCTTTGTGGGCTACGCCCTCGAAGCCTCCGGGATGACGTCCGGGGACGTGCTGCTCCTGGCGTCGGTCACCGGCTCGCGGCCCGTGCCGGTGGAGCTTGCCCTGCAGGCGCAGGCGCGCGCGGTGCCGGTGATCGGCCTCACATCGCCGACGTTTGCAAACGCCGTCCCGGCGCGGCATCCGAGCGGGCGCCGCGTCCTGGACGTGGCCGACGTCGTCATCCGCAATGATGGGGTGGTCGGCGATGCCGCGGTGTCGGTGCCGGGCGTCCCCCATGCCGTCGCGCCGACATCGGGCATCACGGCCGCGGTCCTGGCATGGTCGCTTGTGGAGCGGGTTACTCGGCTTCTGACGGCCCGGGGAAATCCCCCGGCTGTTGTCGAGAGCATGAACCTGCCCGGGGCCCCGGAACGGAATCGGGCCCGTGCGGAGCTCTTTCGCCGGGAGCGGGAGAAGCGGGGAGGATAGCACGTTGCTGTTGGAAACGTTCTCCGAGATCGTGATCGGAAAGATAGAGGACCTGACCCGGCGGCAGGCGGGACCGCTGCAGCAGGTGGCGGATGTGATGGCGGCCACGGCGGAAGCTCGCGGGAGTCTCTTCGTCTTCGGCTGCAGCCACTCGGGTCTTCTGGCCCAGGACATCTACTATCGGGCGGGCGGCCTCATGCTGGTTAATCTGATCGCGGGACCCGGCATGGATTTGACAAAAGACCCGCCGCTCATGACGTCCGACATGGAACGGCTTCCGGGCCTGTCGGCCCGCATCCTGGCGCATACACCCCTCAAGGCGGGCGATCTGCTCCTCATCATCTCGACCTCGGGCCGGAACGCCGTACCGGTGGAGATGGCGGAAGAGGCCAAGGCGAGAGGCGCCGTGGTGGTGGCGATGACATCGCTCGACTATGCGTCGTCAGTCGCAAGCCAGGCTCCCTCCGGGCGTCGGCTCCACGAGGTGGCGGACTATGTGCTGGACACCGGCACGCCCATCGGCGACGCCGCGCTCAGCGTTCCCGGTGTGGAGGCGCCCATGGGACCCCTTTCGTCGATTACCGGAACCTTCCTGCTGCACGCGCTGTGCGCCCTCGCGGCCGAGTGTCTGGCCGCACGGGGCGTGCCGGTGCCTGTCTTCCGGAGCGGCAATCTGGACGGGGGACGGGAGTACAACGAGGCTATGTTCCGCCGCTACCACACGCAGATTCACTACCCCAGCCGATGACGACCGTGCTGGGCATCGACGGCGGGGGCACCAAGACCGAGTGCGTGGCCGTCTCGGAAGACGGTCGCCTAGGCGGGCACGGATGGGGCGGCCCCCTCAACACCAACTTCGTGGATGAGAACACGGCCCGACGCTCCCTTATCGAGAGCGTGGACGGGGCCCTTGGCACCGGCACCCGTGCCGTAGTGCGCGTCGTGATGGCAGGGCCGATGCGGCCGGCGCTCGCCCGCGCGGTGCTGTCCGAAAGGCTGCCCGGGGCCGTCGTCGATCTGGTGCCGGAGGGGGCGCTGGTGCTGGCTGCGGCAGGTCTGGATGACGACGATGAGGGGCCCCGCATGGCTCTCATTGCCGGCACCGGCTCTATTGGCCTTGGTCGAGGACCGCAGTCGGGGACCGGCATCAGTGTGGGTGGCTGGGGCACACTTATCGGCGATGAGGGAAGCGCCTATGATCTCGGTCGGCAGGCGCTTGCGGCGGTGGCGCATGCGGCAGACGGCAGGGGGCCCGCGACCGCCCTCACCAGAGCGGTGCTGGCCTGGGCGGGGGTAGACGATCCCGGGCGACTTCCGTCGGTTGTCTACAGATCCGACGCCCCGCCCGATCGTGCCCGCATTGCGGCCCTCGGAGTCGCGGTGGACCACGCCGCGGCGGCTTCGGATGCCGTGGCGGCCGCCATCGTGGAGCGTGCCGCAGAGGCCCTCATGCTGCACCTCGAGGCGCTGGGCCGCGCTCTTCATCTAGATTCCGGGGATGCATTCCCCATCGCCGCCTCGGGCGGAGTGCTGCGATCGCGCGGGATGGTTTACCGGGAGCTCTCCACCCGGGTGACCGCGAGATGGCCCGCGGCGCGACTCTTCGTGCCCACCGCCACGGCCGCTTGGGGAGCGGCCGCGATGGCTCTGGCGGCCGAAGGCCGCTCGGGGCCGGATGCGCGGCGGAGACTCCTGGCCGTGACGGCGACCGAGGCGGAAGATCGGGACGGAACGACAGAAGGGGGCTCTTTGTGACGGCATCAGCGTCGCCCCTGGTCCTGCGCGGGCGGGTCATCGAACCGGACCGGGTGTGGGACGACGGAATGGTCGTCATAGATGGGCCGCGCATCCGGGCCGTCGGACCTTATCGCTCCGGCGCCGGAACTGTCATCTTCGAGGAACACGACGCGTATCTGGCGCCCGGCCTTATCGACCTGCACACCCACGGCATTTCGGGTGTCGACACGATGGACGCGAGGCGCGGCGGCCTTTCGGCGATGGCGGCGGCCCGGAGTCGGGGCGGGGTCACGGGGTTTCTCGCGTCAACGATTACGGCCGCGCCGGAGGATCTGGCCCGGGCAGTCGAACTGGCAGCGTCGGACATGCCGTCGGTGCCGATGTGTCTTGGCCTCCATCTTGAGGGACCGTACCTGAATCCGGCCCATGCGGGTGCCCAGCCCCCCGAATGGCTCCGGGATCCATCGCCGGCAGGGTCCGAGGAACTGGCGGAGATGCGGGCGCTTGTGGCCCGGAGCGGCTCTGCCATCCGGATGGTCACGCTGGCCCCGGAGCGGCCGGGGGGTCTATCCCTGGTGAAGTGGCTTCATGACCACGGGATCCTCCCCGCCATCGGACATACGAGGGCCGACCCAGCCGAGGTCCACGAGGCCATCAGCGCCGGCGCGCGCGTCGCGACGCACCTCTATAATGGCATGCCGCCCATCCGTTCCCGCGGACCCGGACCCGTCCCGGCACTGTTGCAGGATGGGCGAGTGTCTCTTGAGCTTATCGTCGACGGGGTCCACATCGACCCCTCGATGGTGGACTTTACGGTCTCGGCGGCGGGGACCGATCGCATCCTCCTGGTCACGGACAGCATTCGTGCGGCCGGCCTCGGAGACGGAGCCTACGACCTTGGCGGGCACACCGTCACGGTCGCTCACGGCGTGGCACGTACGGCCAGCGGGAGCCTCGCCGGCAGCACGCTTCGTCTCATGGATGCGGTCTTCCACGTGGCGGAATGGGCGTCGCTGCCTATCGAGCGCGCGTTCTTGATGGCGAGCCTCAACCCGGCCCGGGTACTTGGGGAGGACGCCGAGAGGGGGAGTCTCGCGGTGGGGAAGTGGGCTGACGTGACGGCGGTTACGCCCACGGGTGAGGTCTTGGCGACGTGGTTTCGAGGCGAGACGGTGTGAGCGGCCCGGAGATGGGTGTGAGGGCGACGCCCGGCGCAGTGGTGGTGCTGAATGGTGCGCCCCGGTCCGGCAAGACCAGCCTCGCGCGGGCGATCCAGGAGCAGTCGCCCGAAATCTGGATGAATCTCGGCGTCGACCTGTGGGCCGCGGCCACACCGCCCCATCTCGCACCCGGCATCGGTCTTCGGCCCGGGGCCGGGCGACCGGATCTGGAGACGCACATCACCCCGCTCTATCGTGCGCTTTATGCGGCCTCCGCGGCCGTCAGCCGTTCCGGCTTGAACGTGGTGCTGGATGTCGCGCACCACGAAGGCTATACCCGGCCTCTGAAAACCTTACAGCTCGCCGCCATGATGCTGGACGGACTGCCTGCGTGGCTCGTGGGAGTGCGTGTCGGGGAGGCGTCCGCCCTTTTGCGGCGGGCCTCTACCTGGGGCCAGACCGTGGAGCAGGATCCTGGCCTTACCGCCAGGGTCCGGCGCTGGGAGGCGGGCGTCCACGACCCGGGCATCTATGACCTGGTCCTGGACGAATCGGTCGGAACCCCGGAAGAGGCAGCGCGCAGGATCCTGGCCCTCGTCAACACCGGACTTGCGTCGGCATTTGCCCGCATCAGAGAGACGGCGACACCCACGCCGTAGAAGTCGCGGCCGTACCCGGGACCCGAGGCCCGGAGCGTCAGGTTCCTGAGGCGGCCCCATCTTCGTTCTCCGAAGGGCAGCGTGAAGATGGAGTGAAGATGCCGTGACGACGCAGGACAGGGGACACGGCCGGGTGCAGGGACCGGTGCACGTAGCGGGCTCGTCGTAGAGCAAGAGGTCTCGACGTCTAGACTGGCCCAACCTCGCTGCCCGCCGCCGGCTGCCCACGCCCTGGGGTTATGCCGCAGGCGCCCGCGAGCGGCGACGATGCGCGGCGCGGTCGTTCCCAGTTCAGACTCTTTCGGCGCGCCAGTCGAGCAAAATTAGACCGCAGTCGGGCAACCGGGCCGGGGAAGCGCTCCTGGCTGTGGCACAATGGCGTCGTTCTCGCAGTTTCTCCCGAGTTTTGGGTCGCGCCGTTCCTTTGCGGCCGGCGCTCGTTGACGAAGGGGGTCATAGCATGTCCCACGATCCCACCGGATGGACCGGCATCATCCCACCCATGGTGACACCGTTTCACCCAGATAGTGAAGAACTGGACGAAGACGCCTTAAGGGCGGAAGTCGACACGCTCCTGGGCGCGGGCGTGCAGGGACTCTGCGTGACGGGCTCAACCGGTGAAGGAGCCGCCATTACCGCCTCTGAAGCCCGCCGGGTGGCGGAGGTGGTCGTGCACGAGGTGCAAGGACGGGTGCCGGTGATTTCGGGCATCATCCAAAACTCCACCCGGATGGTGCTGGAGTACGCCGACGCGGTCCGGGACGTTGGCGTGGACGGGCTTCAGGTGACGCCGGTTCATTATCTGTTCAAGCCGGATGCGGACGGGACCGTCAACTATTACCGGGCGGTGGCCGGCCGCGGTCTGCCCATCATGATCTACAACGTCATTCCCTGGGCCTTTCTGGAAGCGCCCGTGCTGGTGCGGGTAATGCGCGAGGTGCCGGGAGTGGTGGGTGTCAAGCAAAGTGGCGGCGACCTTCACAAGCTTGCCGACCTGCTGCTTACGGCGCCCCCTGAAAAGCGCATCTTCTCGGCGGTGGACGACCTTCTCTATCCCTCATTCACGCTCGGTGCCCACGGGGCCATCGCCGCCATCCTGACCATCTTGCCCCGCACGTCTGTGAAGCTGTGGGAGGCGGTCCGCGACGGCCGGCACGACACGGCCCGCGCCCTTCATCCCGTGCTGCTCCGCATGTGGCGGGCCGTGGACGGACCGAACATGCCCGCCCGGGCCAAGGCGGCCATCGCCCTGCAGGGCCGGCCGGCGGGCGTCGCCCGCAGTCCTGCGGCGGCGGTGTCGGACGAGGACGTGGCGCGCATCCTCGAAGCCTTGAAAGACGCGGCCGTCTCCGAGGAGATCACCGTTCCGGCCCGGTGAGGGAAACCGACCCGCGCAAAGCGCGGGCCGTGCAAGGCGGGCGGCGCGGTTTAGGTGGCCGCCGCCCGCCGGAATTCGGCGACCCCGGCCGGGAGCATACAGACCGCGGCCATCCCGAGCCCGGCCAGCACCATGGCGGCGGTGGCGCCCACCATCCACGGGCGTACACCAACCGCCTGCACGATGTAACCGCCGCTGAGGGTGACCAGGATGGTGAGGCCGGCGAACACTGACCGCATGGTGGCGGTGATGCGGCCCATCTGGGAGACCGGCAGGGCCCCCTGTATAAAGGTCCCGTATCCCGTGCTGGCGACGGCCTGCGCCATGCCCAGCTCCGTTAGGCCCGCAGCCGCCAGGAAGAAGCCATGGGAGAGGGCGTAGAACAGATACCCAAGGGCGGCCAGCACTTCGCCGACGCCCAGAAGCCAGCGCAGGGGAGTTCTTGAAGCGGCGAGAAAACTCACTCCGGCCCCGGCAAGGTAACCCACACCCGCCGTGCTGACGAGAAGCCCGTAGTCGCTGGCGCCCAGATGAAGCGCCCGGTGGACGAACACCACTTCCTGGGCATCGGCCGCCGCGCCGAAGACCAGGAGCAGGCCCGAGCTGGCCATCACACCGGCCGTGACGGGGCGAGCCTTCAGAAACGCGGCCACCATCTTCAGATCGCCGAGATAAGTCGGGGATGGGGATTCCGCGGCGCCGCCCGCAGCTTCGGCCACGCTCAACGATGGTGCGAAGTGGAGAAGTGCGCCCGATAAGAGGAGAGCAACGGCCACGCACGCGATGACGGTGTCGGGCCGACCGTGAATGAGAAGGACACCGGCCAGCGCCGGCCCCAGTACGAGCGAACCATATTGAAATCCACCTTTCACGGCGTTGGCCCGTGCTCGCCGAGACGGCGGGACCAGTTCGCGAAAGTAGGGGTTGAACGCCGCTAGGAACATGCCGCCCAGTACAGCCACGAAAGCGAAGACACCGTAAATGATGACCCGTCCCCCCGCGGCCACCAAAAGCAGCACCGCCGCCCCGGCGATGATGTTCGTGAAAGCCAGCGTGCGGCGCTTATCCCAGCGATCGGTGTACCGGCCCGCGAGCGAACCCGTGGCCAGAAGGGCCACCTGCGGCACTATCCATAAGGCGGCCACGGCCGGTGCCGAGTGCGTCCGCTGAAGCACCAAAACATTCACCCCGACGAGGAGCATAGTCTGGCCGAGAGCCCCGGCGGCGAGCGCCGCCAGCACGATGGCGAGCTCGCGGCGCTCAGACCCCGCCATCGCGGTTCTCGCTCTCCGATTCCTGATCGTCAGGCTGGGGCGTCATGGCGAGGTCCACGACCCAGGTCCGGGCCCGCTCCGGGTCGGTGGAAGGGGCTGCCTCCCACGTGCCCAGGAGCGCCGTCAATGCCTCCATCAGAGACGCGATCTCCCCGGGCGTTCGTGAGATCCAGGTTCTTACGCGAGCGGTCCGGAAGCCGGCTCCGGATCCGTCCGAATTGGACAGTCGGAAGTGCGCCGTCTCGGCCCGGTAATAGCGTTCGAGTATCCCCCCGCTGGCCTCGGTGCGCGAAAGCGTCAGGAGCCCGGCCTGATGAAGCTTCTGGATGTGATAGTGAACGTTGCCGCGTGATTCGCGAAGAGCGTCGGCAACCTGAGCGGCCGTCTGTTCGCGGCCGACCAGGGCGTGCAGAATCCGGATCCGGAGCGGGTTGGCGAGGAGTTTAGCCTGGGCCTCCTCCACCGGACGTGCGCGGGACGGTGCCATCGTGCACACTTCCAATCTAGATTACAGGTCAATCTAGTATGTAGATCATCCGCTCGCGCGAAGCAAGTGACGACGGGTCCCGAAGGTAGTTCCGTCGGCAGACGGGGAACCCCTCAAAGACCATGGACCGAGGGGCAGCTTTTGGCCTCGCGTCTGCTCGACCCCCGCGTGGATCTCGCCGTACTCATGCGGTGACCCAGAAGGAGACGCTCCACTCTTGGTCAGCCGGGCGCTCACCTGACGGGTCGGCGCG
The DNA here is from genome assembly GCA_021797815.1 of Bacillota bacterium. Lineage (GTDB taxonomy): Bacteria > Bacillota > Sulfobacillia > Sulfobacillales > JAIMBI01 > JAKATP01. The sequence goes on along the minus strand of JAJZYZ010000012.1, from coordinate 37,856 downwards.
GCCCGAAGCCTTCCCGGCGCCGCGGACATTCGTCGTTAGCCTCACGCGCGGGGAGGTGGCAGGCGCCATCTGGCCATAGCCCGGCTCCTGGCGTCCGTTGAGGATCGTTCTGGCTAAACGGGGACTATCGCGGGAGGCGCGGCCCACTCCGTTCTGCGTCAGCGTGGCGCTCGCACCCGCCCGCGTTTGACCGCTCGGCGAAACGGCGCGACGGCATGGGGGCCAGCCACCGGAAGTCGTTCGCCAGCCGGGTGCCCGGCCTTAAGTTCTCACCGCTCGAGCCGGGACATTCCGGAGAATCCGCCAGATGTTGACCGGATCGTTCCCGTGGTGCGCGGCGGACCACAGGTTTTGGGGGCCGCGTGGAACTATAGGCCGGTCAGCACAGATTCCCGCGCCCTCACGGCACCGGATGATGGTCACGCAAGATCCAGGCGGGATCGCGATGCCACGGACGGGTCGGACGACGCGCGCGCCGCCTCAACTGGCTTACAGCGGCCCTGACCCCGGTGGCTTCACGGTTACGAGCGCCCCATACGGCAGCTCAGCATAGATATGCGCCGCCACGGTGAGAGGCACCTCGACGCAGCCGAGGCTCTGGGGAAATCCGTAGGATGCCCGCACGAACCCGTGGACCGCATTGCTGCCCCAAAAGTAGTTGACCCAGTGCACCGCGTCGGCGTAAGGGACGCCGTTTGGGTTCACCCCCCGCATCGTCTGGTTCAGGAGCTTCTGATACACGGGATAGGTGCCGAGATAGGTGGGGGTGGCGGGGATGCCCGTGTTCACCAGCGTGTGCACCACAATCCGGCCATCATGCCAGAGCCAGAGTTGTTCGGGCAGCGTCTCCGACACGTAGGTGTAACTGTACCCGGTCGTAACGACCTGGTGGCCCAGGACGGCGAGACGGAGAGCACGCCAGACGGCGGCCGTCGGAGCGGAGGTCTGGGCAATGCCGGCATGATGCTCGAAGTGCATCATGGCGCCCTGCACCATGACGTTCCACTGGCCGGGCTGCCAGAGAGCGGCCAGCGCCGCCGGGACAGACGGGTAACGCCAGCTGAAGCTGCCAGCCGGGGGCGAGTAGGCGGAGGACCAGGAGAGACTCTGGGAACTGCCCGGTGCCGGTGTCCAGGACACCGGCAGATAGCCAAGCTCCGCGAGCCACTGCTGCAAGCGCAGCGTGGTCGCCTGGGGTGTGGTCCAGGAGACATGAAGCGTGTGGCGCAGGTACGCGTGGGCGACGGAGACGGGACCCGTGGACCCTCCGGGGATGCTGAGCGTCACCGCCGTGCCGGGTGCCACCCCGCTGCCGCTGGGGTGAAAGGTAAAGGAGCTGGATGAAACCTGCGTCCAACGGCCGGGAACGGATGGACTCATCCGCCAGTGAGCAAGATTGGGCCGGGACAGCGGCGAGGACCAGTGCACCGTCAAAACGGAGGTGGCCAGAGTGGGCGCGGCGGGCACGGTGGTGCGGGCGGTGAGCCAGGAAACCGTGTGCCACGTCACCGTGCCCACGGCCTGTGGGATTTCCCAGCCGCGGGCGTCGGCGGTGACGCTCCAGGAGCCGCTGAGACCCGGGGACGTGAGCGGGCGTCCGATGGACACGGTCGTGCCGGGCCTCGGGAGCTTTACGGCCAGACGGGGCTGTTGAATGGCCACCATGTCCACCGGCGCTGACCAGTGAAGGGTGACTGCCTCACCGATCGGGACCGCCACGCGATGCGACGCAATGTGAGGGACGGCCGGGGTTTTCAGCGTGGTCGTGTCGGTGATGAGCCAGCCGAAGGGTCCCTCAGCCGTCAGCAGGATGCGATAGGACCGGCCGGCGGCCAGCCGGTGGGCCGGCCACAGACGGCCGTTAGACAGGGACAGCGGCACGGCTCCCCCGTCAGGCGTAAGCGCCCCTGCCGAAAGCAGATGGACGGCAATGCCGCTCAAGGAGACGCGCAGCATCGCGGTGCGGCTTGCCTGCACGGAGATTCGCGGCCAGGCAAACCAAAGGCCGGCTGCCACGACCACGGCAGCCAGGCCGATAAGTCCAAGGGGCCGACGGTAGCCGGACTCAACCTTCGGACGATGAAGACGCTGATACCGGGTCATGCTCATCTCCATTCCCAACGCATTCCATGCTCTATGCAATCTAACGCACGCGCGTCGCCGGAGATTGCACTCAGTGACAATATTCGTCGGAAAGAACCAGAGGGTGAGCACCTTCTTACAGATCCACGAGGATCCGACGCGCTGGGGAAAAGGGACAGGCCGGGGCAGTTAAAGAGGCGCAGATTCCCCGGTGATGCCGTCTCCCCGCCACGGTGGGGAAGTGCCTGCCCTGGTTCCTGAGCCGCCGACAAAAGGCTTAATGCACGCGGAAGAGAACGGCCGCCTGGAAGCCATGGAGCCTTCGGCCTGGAACAGAAGGACCGGATGTTTTCTCCGGACGTGAACCGGGCCGGCTGTTTTCTCGACAATAGAGAAGAGCGGGGTGATCGGGTGCCGTCGGCGGATCCGGGTGCGGGCGCAGACAGGAGCCGCGACTCCACGGCACGGCGGTTGCGAGAGGTGGCGGCGGGGAGTCATGAAGCCTTCGAGGCGCTCTATCGGGAAACGGCGCCGAGTGTGGGGAGGTACCTGGCCAGTCTCGGCGCGACGCACCCTCTTTTATCCGACCTGCTGCAGGACACCTATCTAGCCGTCTGGCGCGACGCGGGGCGTTATGTGGGCCCGGCCGCTCCCCTTGCCTGGATTCTCGGGATCGCACGCCACAAGCTCGGCGACTACTGGCGGACAAACCGGGAGATTCCGGTGAAGGATCCGCGGCCGGAGACGGCGGACGTGGCGCAGACGGGGTACGAGGCGGCCCGGGTCGCGGAGGTCCTGGCGGCTCTCTCGCCGGCGGATCGCGAGCTGGTGCAGCTGGTGTTTGGGGCCGACCTCGGGTATCGGGACGTGGCCCGCCTCCTCGATGTACCGGTGGGGACGGTAAAGAGCCGGGTTTTTCGACTTCGAAAGATGGTCCGGGAATGGGAGGGAACGCATGCCGACTGACAAGTGCTCGACGGTGCGGGACAACCTTCCGTGGCTCGTAAGCGGGTCGCTTGGCCCCGGCGATCGCCGACCGACGTGGGAGCACCTGAGCCGCTGCCCTTCCTGCCGGGAGGAGCTGAGGGTGTGGGCCGTCTTTCATGGAGGGATGAAAGAGGCGAGGCTGCCGTCAGAGGACGCGCGCCTCGACGCGGTCTGGGAGCGGGTTCAAGTCGGGATCGCGCCCATGAGACCCATCCATCATCTGCCGTTTGAGCCCGTGGGACTCCCTCTTGATGTGATGAGAAACGTGGTGGCCTGGCTTGGCCGTCGCACGGCCGCTTTTCCATCTGGTTAGATCGATCCGAAAGAAAAGGAGTGCTCGGATGCCATACATGAGTGAGGACGCGCAAGAGGTTGGCGAGATTCTGGACGCCGTGACCACCAAGCTCCCGCAGATGATCACCAATATCCTGAAGACGGTGTACTCGGAGGAGGCCGGCCGGAACGTGGGCCGCGCGGTCGGAACCCTTTACAAGGAATTGGTCGCCTCCGGCATACCAACCGACATGGCGCTTAAGATGGCAACCGACTACATGATCTCCTTCAAGGACCTCATGGGTCAGATGGACTTCGGCAATCGTCGGGGACCGTCGCGAGGCGCTGAGTGAGGTGGGAGCCGGCGATGTTGCGCGGATTCTGGGGCAGGCAGCGGGACTGGTCGGACGACTCGCCCTCGTGCTGCCCGAGTTCTTCTGGCTCCGCCGACAGGGGCTGAGCGCCTTCGACCGGGAGCTCATGCGTCTTGGTCTTCCGCCCGCCGCCCGCGAGGTGCTCACGGCCCGCTACCGGGACATGCTGCCCGTAAGTCCGCTCCCGTTCATCCAGGGTTCCTTCGGCGGCACGAAGGCGCGGAGCGGGTGGGCCGGTTCCGACCACGCGGTGCGCTGAACGGGCAGTCATGTCCCGAGTCACACAAACTTCGGTCCGGGCTCCGTACGGCGGGCGCTTACCCCCCGGGGCCGTCGATCGACCTTGGTGTACTTATTGCCTCGGCGTTAGAGTCCCCGAGCGACGTGGCAGAGTTGCCAGCGCCTGTAACGTTAAGGGTCTCGGGCCGTGCAGAAACTCCCGGGGAACAGAAAGACGCGTGTCGTGCCCGCACGGCGAACGGAAGGGGATAGTTCGCCCTCAGATTTGGAACCGCCGTGGCGCTCGCCCTCAGGGGTCAGTCGGGGCAGCCGGCCAACGCGCCACGCGATAGCGGAGAAACAGCTCCCCGACGAGCCAAACGTCCGGATCCGCACCAGGTCGAGGCTCTCCCGGCGCCCGGGCCGGGGAGAGAAGTGCCTGCCACCGCCCACAGCCGCTGCGAAACCGTGACCCGGTACTTGTCGATGAGGCTCGGTCTGGCGGCCCCGGCCGCCTGCGTGGCGCCGTCGACCGCGATGGAGCCCTCGCCCGGTCCGGTCCGGAGCCGTCCTATCTCGTCCGCCAGGCTTCTGGAGGCCGCCGGGTACGACCGGTTCTCGTGCCCCACCCGGTGGCGAACACCACCTGGGGAAGGGGATGTCAGGCCGCCGCCCACTCACGCTCCGTTTCGTCCAGCGGGGGATTGTGGTGGGCGGCCTCCCAACATGGCATCGTTTCATAAACGAGTCGTCCCAAGAGGTGGACCCCGACCTCCGGCACCTCGTCAATAAGGAACCGGAAGGCCTCCTCGTCAGGCGCGGACCAGCCAAAATCGCCATCCGTGCCCGCAATCTGGCCATCCGGCGAGGCCGCCGTCGAGTAAGTCACGCGGCGCATGGAAAGCCCGCCTCCGGCAATGGATTGTCCGGCAGCGGCCGACCGACCGCCGGCCTCCCCGCGTTCGGTGGATCGTGGCGGGAGTCTCGGCATCAGTAGTGACCGAGGATGCCTTGGCGGCGGGCCAGACGATCCGCGCCTATGAAGAGGGCGATGCCTCCCATCAGCACGAACAGGAGATTCATCACGGACTCCAGCCACAGCCAGGCGGTGGGGGTCGCGCCCGCCGCGAGGAGACCGTGCAGGAGCGAAACCTGGGCGGCGAAGGGAATCGCGATGGAGGCAAGGTGCCATCCGAGTCCGGGCAGAACGGCCACCGGCGACACGATCACGAAGAGGAGCAGGAACTGCACGATCTGCAGCACCTGCCCTACCCGCTTCAATAGGAGGGCGATGCCGGCCACCAAGAGGCCGAGGCCCCAGGCCGTGGCGATGACCATCAATATCGGGACCAGAGCGGCCGGGCGCCAAAAGAGGTGTACGTGAGTCATGGCCAAGAGCGCCAGGAGCACGGCGCCCACCGGCACCAGCATACCGACGATGGCCATCACGGCGCGCACTAAGAACACCCATACCGAATTCCACGGCACCATCATGACCTGTTCCAGGGTGCCGTTCTGAGCTTCGTTCTGCACCGACCAGGCCATGTCGCCGGTGGCGGCCATCATCACGATCCAGACCGTATACCCGAGGACGACGGTCGAGAGTCTTCCGCCGCCAATGGGGGAGCTGGTGATGTAGCTGGCACCGTAAAAAAGACCGGCAAACACGAGAAACAGGGTAAGCGTGGAGGCGATGGTGTCGATGGGATAGCGGACAAGACCCACCACCATCCGGCGCCACTCGGCGATGAGAAGGCGGTTCATGTGCCGGACCTCGTTCCTACCACTTCCAGAAATACCTCGGCCAGATCAGCCTGGTGCCGCTCCACCCGCGCCAGCGGGTGAGGCTCGAGTCGGGCGAGGAGGGCGTAAAGGGCCTGCTCTCCCCGATCGCCAGGCAGCAGTTCCAGGGTATCGGGTCCCGTGACGGTGACCGGGAAGCCGTAAATCCTCCGCTCCAGATCGGCCGGCCAGGGTTCGGCGGCCACGATCTGCACCAGAGGTCTCGAGAACCGGTCCAAAACTGCCGCGGTCTGACCCTCGAGGACGACCTGCCCGTCACGGACGATGGCCACCCGGTCTGCCAGTTCCTGGGCAATGTCGAGCTGATGGGTCGTGAGGAGGACGGCGGTCCCGTTCTGGGCAAGGTCCCGGACCATCCCCTTGATGCTCTCGCTCGACTCGTAGTCAAGCCCCAGGGTCGGCTCGTCCAGCAGCAGTACGGGGGGCTCGTGCATGAGAGCCTGGCAGAGGGCGACCTTCTGCTGCATGCCACGGGAGAGAGTCTGAACGGTGTTGTGAGCCCGTGTCAGCAGGTCTACCCGCCGGAGAAGATTTGACGCCCGCTCGCGAGCCAGGCGACCGGGGACACGCCGCATCGCTCCCCAGTAGAGAAGATTCTCCAGGACAGTGAGGCGCCAGTATAGATTTCGACTTCCCTCCAGCACCGCGCCCATGCGCGCCGTGACCCAATCATGCTGGGACGCAAGCGAGCGCCCGTCCACCAGCACGTCACCCTGGTCGGGACGGATGAGACCGGCGGTCATCTTGATAGTGGTGGTCTTCCCGGCTCCATTGGGGCCGAGAAAAGCCAGCACCTCGCCCGCCTGTACCTCGAACGAGATGCCGCGCACGGCGGCGATGCGGCCGGTGCGGGTCTGGAAGCTTTTGGTCAGGTCTTGCACACGGATCATTGCAACACCACTTCCCATCAGACTCTAGGCCCGGAGTCAGCGCCACTGTACACCAGGCCGGGTGCCGGGACATTGTCCCCGGGACCAATTTGAACAGACACCCGCGACCGTTAGCGTGTGCCAATCCCGGGTCGCGCTGACGGCTGCGGACGGCTCCGAGCGAAGGTATTCGGGACCTGTGGCCTCCCCGCCGTCATGCCGGCCGACCTCGGTGCCCGGCACAGCGGCCGAGGCCGCACTCCCTGGACCGATCGCAAGTCAATACGCCCGCGCATCCTCTCCACGTGACCGGGGGCGCGTGAGCGAAGAGAAGGCGTCCGCGATACCGTCTAGGTGCTGTCCCTCGCGGCCGCTGTGGCCGGTAACGGCCCAATCGGACTTGCGCGCCCGCGCCGCACGGTCCGGCCGGGCAGCGCTCTAGCGTGCCGCGCATGAAGGCGGGGCGGCACGGGGGATGTCTTTGGGTTACGCATGGTCATCGCGAGCCATGAGACCGAGACCGCGGCCGGTCGGACGCACGCGCCATGCCCGGGGCTCCCGGTCGGCCGCTTGACCGGGAGGCATCGCTTTTCGGAGGATGACGGCTGTCTGGAGTCGACGCGTGAAGAAGGCGGAGACATCAAGCGAGACCGGCAGGAGCCAGAGACCCGACTCCCGCATCCGGGCCGCGGCCGACGACACCGAACCGTGTCGGGGCTGGTAGCGACGCCAGCTCCCGCGGGGCTCTCCGGAGAAGTGAGCAAAGAGAAGCCCGAGGATGGCACCGTGGGTGACGACCGCGACGGTGTCGCCGACCCGGTGGGCCTGGACTATCGCCGAAAGCGCGCGCCGTGCGCGTCCCTCGGCGGCGCTCCAGGATTCGCCGTCGGGAAAGGCAAAGTCCCCGGTCGCGGGATCGAGGGCCGTCCGAAAGAGGTCAGGCCACCGCCGCCATGCGTCCCCGGCCGTGTACCCCTCCAGCATCCCGAGGTCCACTTCGCGGAGGTCCGGGCAGAGGATGAGACGGGCCAGCGGGAATCGGGCCGCCAGGGCCCGAGCCGTCTGGTGTGCGCGCTTTTGAGGACTGGAGTACACGGCGGCCACCGGGCAGGCCGTGAGATAGGCCGCAAGCTCGCGAGCCTGCCGGCGTCCGACGGGGGAGAGGTCGACGTCTGTCCGGCCGGCGAGCACGTGCCGCGCGCTCCCGGTGGTGGCACCATGCCTTATGAGAAGCAGGCGGACGTGACTCGGGCGAGCCTTTCCGTACTCCCTGGAATCGCAGGGCTCTACGGCCGTCATGTCCACCCCCGTACCAGATGTTCTCGGGCGCCGTGGCCCGTTTCCTGCCGCACGCTCGCGCGGGCGGCCAAGTGAGTGTTGCGGAGACGGGCGCTGTCTTGACCCTCCGGACCAGGACCGTTATCGTTAGCCCGTCCAATCATCGGGTGTATAACAGGGAATCAGGTGAAAGTCCTGAGCGGCGCCCGCCACTGTAACCGGGGAGCCGGTGCGTCCACCAGTCCATGGGAAGGATGCGCCACGCAGGCGATGAACCGGAGCCAGGAGACCTACCCCATGATTCGGCAAGCCCTGCGGGTGGCTGGGGCTGGCCTGACCTGTGTCCACAGGACGCCTCTGCCCGCGATCTGATCAAGGGAGAGGACTAGAATGCCCGCAACTTATCGCCCTCGGTTCCGATTCCGAATCGGCTCCCTGCTGGCCGCCGCCGGTCTCCTCATCGGGCTTGCCGCCTGCGGATCGGCTGCCCCCACCTCGTCGTCGACAGCACACCCCATACGGCTCTACGACGATATGCACCACCTCGTGGTGCTGAAACACCCGGCCCGCCGTCTGGTGGTGCTGGAACCGTCCAACTTTGAGATCGTGGACGCCCTGGGACTCCGGCATGACATCGTCGGCGTGGACACATCCGTCCCGGGATACACGCCCGCCCCGTGGGCGAAGGCGGCCCGGGGCCTTCCCAGTGTCGGTCCGTCATTTCCGGGGATCTCGGTGGAACGCATCGTCGCCCGACGACCGGATCTGGTGCTGGCCATGACCGGCATCGCCGGCTTAAAAGGTCTCTCGACCCTCCATATCCCCGTGCTGGTCCTGAATCCCCAGTCTATCAACGGGGTCTATCGGGACATTACGCTTGTGGGGGAGGCGACCGGGACTGAGTCTCGCGCGGAGGCCCTGGTGCGGCGCATGAAGGGCGAGGTGGCGGCACTTACGCGCCAGGTGGCGCGGACGTCGAAACGCCCGCTCGTGTTCTATGACCTGGGGGGACTTTACACAACGGGTCAGCACACGTTTTTGGACAGTCTCATTCAGATGGCCGGTGGGCGGAATGTCGGCGCGGAGCTGTCGACGGCCCAGTGGCCCCAGGTGACCGACGAGCAGGTGGTGCACGCCAATCCGTCCATCATCATGGTCGACCCGGATGCCACCACGGTGGCGAAGGAGCGACAGATTCCGGGGTTTCTCGAAACCCGTGCCGGGCGAAGCGGGCACATTGTCGCCGTGGCCAATTCCTCCTACATCAACGAGCCCTCCCTAGGGCTGGTCGCGGGCCTGCGGGAGCTCATCAAGATCCTGCATCCCGGACTCTTGAAGTAACCGCCTCTGCTTGACACGCCTTTTCGGCGGAAGGATGCCGCGCCGGTCGCGGTTCCTCCCGTCACGCGTGTGAGGCGATTGTCTCCTCCAGAACTGGCAGCAGCTCCATGAGCCGCGGCCCGCATTGAAGGATCGAGGGCGGAATCTCCACGATCGCCTCTCGTGCCACCGCCGGAATCGCGCCGAAACCGGGACGGCCGACAAGCGCTTCGCGGATGAACGGTTTTCCACACCAGGATGCCAGGATGATGTCCGGCCGCGCAGCCGCCACCTCCTCGAGATTAAGCGTGCGCCCGGCCGCATTCCGCCCTTCTATGGCGCGGGCGCGAAAGACGTCGTCGCCCCCGGCTAGCTCGATCAGATCCGACACCCATCCGATGCCCGCAATCAGAGGGTCCATCCACTCTTCGAAATACACCCGCGGCCGTCCGACCCGCGTACGGCCCCGTTCCGCATACGACGCCACCACTTCCCGCCATTCCTCCACAAGCGCCTGCGCGCGCGCGGCCGCATCCACCAGGCTCCCAAGAAGCCGGACGGTCTTGAACATGTCTTCCAGCCGATGGGGATAGAGGTGGAGAAGGGACACGCCGTGGTCCGCCAACTCCTCAGCCAGCGGCCTTTGTACGCCGGAGGTCAGGATCACCAGGTCCGGATCCGCCTCGAGAATCCGCCGGGCCCGCCCGTGACGAAAACCGCTCACTTTGGGGATGGTGAGCGCTTCCGGCGGCCAGTCCGTATAGGCCGAGATGCCGACCACGCGGTCAAGCGCGTCCAGCCGGTGAAAGATGTCCGGCAGTTCGGCGCCGAGGCAGACAATCCGCGTGGGGTACGTGGCGCCACTCCTCGGGTCTTGGCTGTCGTCATGGTCTTGCAAACAGAGCCCGCCTTTCTCTTGTCAGACCGGTGATAGGAGGGTCAGCGCCGGCTTTTCAGCAGATCCTCGAGACGGGAGAGACGAAGTGCGCCGTCCAGTTCGAGCGCGAGCCGCTCATAGGCCCGGTCCCGCCTGCCGGGCGCGTTATGCTCGCCGATGTCGCCGGACGCAGGCTTTGCCGCCCAGGTCTTCTTGCGGCCCCGCGCCACCAGGGTGAGCCAGGCCTCCGTGAACGTTTCATTGTCCAGGATGCCGTGCACGTATGTCCCGATGATGCGCCCCCCATCTGCTATCAGTCCCTCAGACCGCTCCTCCCGGCGAAGGAGCGGGGCGTGGACTCCTTCCAGTGTCGTCACGCCCATATGAATCTCATAGCCGCGGATGGTGCCCCGCGGAAACGGAGGCATGAGCGAGCCTTCGAACGGTTGCGTGAGCTTAGACGGGGTGAGCACCGTCGTACCGCTCAGGAGAGCGATGCCGGGGATGACATCTTGGGGCCCCTCGACGTGATGGGGGTCTTCGACCCGCGAGCCCAGCATCTGATATCCCCCGCAGATGCCAAGCACGAAGGCCCCGCCGGCCCGAGCCGCACGTATGGCGGCCGCAAACCCCGTGCGCTCAAGCCAGTCCAGGTCCGCCATGGTGTTTTTGGTGCCGGGGAGGATGATGGCGTCGGCGTCCCGGACCTCTTCGACTCGGGTGGCCCAGCGCACCGCGACCCGGGGATCGCGGAACAGGGGGTCTAGGTCCATGAAGTTCGCAAGGTACGGGAGCCTCACGCCCACGATCCGCGGCACGCTGCCCTGAGGCTCAGGCCGTACGCGGTATCGGGGCGACAAAAGGCCCAGGGAGTCTTCTTCCTCGAGGTCGAGATCGTCGAGGTAAGGCACGACCCCCCATACCGGCACGCCGATTCGCGCTTCAAGCCACTGCACGCCCTCCTGAAACAGGGTGCGCTCTCCCCGAAACTTGTTGATGACGAGGCCAGCCACCCGCTCCTGTTCGTGCGGCTCCAGCAGGGTCCAGGTGCCGACCAGCGACGCAAAGACCCCGCCCCGCTCGATGTCGGCCACCAGCAGGACGGCCGCGTCGGCCATGTCCGCCACACGCATGTTGACGATGTCATGAGCCTTCAGGTTCATCTCCACCGGACTTCCGGCGCCCTCGATGACAATCACGTCGTGGGCCGCGGCAAGCCGCCGGTAACTGTCCTCCACCGAGGCCCACAGACGCTCCTTCCGGTCCATGAAGTAGGATCTCGCATCGGTATCCTCCAAGACCCGTCCCTGCAGCACGATCTGTGACCGGCTGGGACCGGACGGTTTCAGAAGGATGGGGTTCATGTCGGCGGTGGGAGCGACGCGGGCGGCCTCGGCCTGGAGCGCCTGGGACCACGCAATTTCCCGCCCGTCAGGCGTGGCGGTGGAGTTCAGGGACATATTCTGGGCCTTGAAGGGCGCCACGCGATAGCCGCGGTTCGCAAGCCACCGGCAGAGGCCGGCCGTAATGAGGCTCTTGCCGACATGGGATGCGGTCCCCTGAACCATGATGCTGACCGCCATCGTCCCTCCCGTCCTCTCGACTGTCCCGACTGAAACGCGAGAGGTCACGAGTCGTCGAGCGCCGCTTGGACAACCCGCCAGATGCGAACGTTCTCCTCCGGCGTCCGCAGGGCGATGCGCATCCACTCGGCTCCCAGGCCAAGAGATCCGTGAAGCCGGCGGACAAGCACCCCGTTATTCCAAAGGGCGGCGGCCACATGAGACGCCACGGCGGCCTCGGGCCATCGCGCCAGCATGAAGTTGGCGGTGGTGGGGAAGGTATGGATGCGGGGGTGCGAGCCCCAGGTGCCCTCCGCCCAGGCCCGGGCGCCCTCGAGCCATTGCCAGGTCTCCTGCAGGAACGCTGCGTCTTTGTAAGCCGCAACGGCGGCCGCCTGCGCCAGCTGATTGACGCTCCACGGATCACGGAGGCTCGTGATCTTGTGAACGAGAGACGGGGACCCGATCCCGGCTCCCAAGCGGAGACCGGGCAGCGCGAAAATCTTGGTCGCGGAGCGCACCACCGTGACGCCGTCCACCGATGTCGCGAGCGGCAGGGCGCTGAAGCGCGAGGCATCGGGCAGGAAGTCCATGAACGCCTCGTCAACCAGGATGTGCACGCCCCGCGCGGCCCACCGCCAGAACAGGGACTCCCACTCGGAGCGAGGGTACGCACGGCCGCTTGGATTATGTGGATTGTTGAACACCAACACGTCGCCTTCGGCCAGAAGGGCGTCCAGGCGGTCGGCCGGATAAGAAAACGGAGGCTTCATGGCGATCCGCTCAATCGGCAGCCCATGCCGGGCGGCCACCCGCCCGTACTCCGAAAAGGCCGGCTCCACGATGCAGACACGGCGCGGCCGGAGCGTGTAGAGAAGCTGGTCAAGGACTTCGGTGGCGCCGTTGCCGCACCAGATGTGATCGGTCGGCACGGCGAGGGCAGCGGACAAAGCCCGGCGCACCGGCTCGTGGGTGCTGTCCGGGTAATGGCGGACGAGGCCCGCCAGGTCCGAAAGCGCCTGGAGGGCCGAGGAAGGTGGACCCAGGGGATTGATGCTGGCGCTCGCATCCAGGATGGCGTGCGGCTCCACCTGGCGGAGACGCGCCGCTTCATGCACCTGCCCTCCATGGTCGTGACCGGCGGCCAGGGGATCGGGATATTGCGGTCCGACCCTCACAGCACGCTTGCCAGCACCCATCCGATCACCTCCGCCAGTTCGTTCACCGCTCCGTACGTGTCCCCGGTCATCCCTCCAAACCGGCGGATGAAAAACGTCGAGGCGGCCGCGGAGACAAGCAGGCCCGCCGCCAACAGCACCAGGCCCTCCCAGCCGGCGCCGACAATCCACAGTCCCACGCCCAGGACGACCGCCCAGACCACCACCACCGGCCACGACACGCTTCCCGCGTAGCGGTCGGCCAGCGTCTCGCCATGACGCGACGCCGGCCGCGTCGTCGCAAGCGCTCCCAGCATCGCCAAGCGCGACACCGCCGGTACGGCCACCAAGAGGGGCCACGACAGGGTCGCCGCCGACAGGGCCCCCACCTTAATCAAAAGCGCCAGCATCCCAGACAGCGCACCGATGGCTCCCACACGACTGTCTTTCATGATGCGGAGCGCCTCGGGCGCGGGCTTCCGGCTCCCCACCGCGTCCATCGTGTCCATCAGCCCGTCGAGATGGAGCGCCCCGGTCAGTACGGTGTAGACACTCACCATGAGGGCCGCCCGCAGGACCGGCGTCCAGCCGCTCATGAAACGCGACATGACCCACAGGAGACCGCCAAGCGCCAGCCCTACGAGAGGATAGTACCGTGTGCTGGCGGCCAGATCACCGGCCGCGGCCTCTCCTGGCGCCAGACGCACTGGTATTACGGTCAGAAACTGAACGGCCAGCTTCATCCGGGTCCATGCCTTCATGCGACAATGCCTCCTGCCACCAGAAGGCCGAGAAGGGAGAGTGATGTCCATCCGACCACCCGCAGTGCCTCCGAGATGTGGTGAGCGGTGAGAGGGTCTCCGGGATCGCCCAAGAGAGGGTGCCAGCTCTCCTCACCCCGATAGTGGTTAAGGCCGCCCAGCTGGACGTGAAGACCGCCGGCCATCATGGATTCCGGCAGGCCGCTATTGGGACTCGCGTGCCGGCGGCCGTCCCGGCGGACGGTTCTGAGGGCGGTCCGCGCGTCCAGCCGGGAGAGGGACAGGGAAAGGGCCATGAGGCCGACCGTGAGGCGGGCGGGGATAAAGTTCAGGAGGTCATCCGCACGGGCCGATGCCCAGCCAAACGTCTCATAGCGGGGGCTCCGGTGTCCCACCATCGCGTCCAGGGTATTCACCCACCGGTAGGCCAGCGCCCACGGTGCCCCACCGAGGCAGGCAAAGAACACCGGGGCCACGATGGCGTCCACCACATTTTCGGCCAGCGTTTCCACGGCCGCCCTCACGACACCGGTTTCGTCCAGATGGTCCGTGTCCCGTCCCACAATCTCGGCGACGGCCGCCCGCGCCTCACTGAGCCCCTGTCCGGTTAGGGCGCGGCGGACCTTCTCGCCCGCGCGCTCGAGGCCTTTCCAGGCGATGGTGGAGGCGGTGAGCCAGATGGCGAGGATGACGGCCGCCGGCGTGGACACGCGGGACAGCGCGTAGAGTCCAGCAAACGGTATGCCCGCGAAGACGAGAAGGCCGGAAAGCACAAGGGCGCCGCCGGCCGTGCGGTTCCACCGCGGCCGAGCCGTCGGGCGATTGAAGCGACCCTCAAACCAGGTGATGTAGCGGCCCATGAGAATGACGGGATGGGGCACGAACGTGGGATCGCCGATCACCCGATCGAGCGCCAGGGCAGCTGCGGCCAGGAGAAGGTTATTCATCACCCGGGGACAGCCCGGATGCGTTCTTGTGAGTGGGAGCGGATCTGCCCGGCGACGGAAGCGGCAGGGGGATCGGCACACCCGCCACGGTGAGAAAAGCGCGGCCGCACACGGCCGCGATCTGCTGGTTCAGAAGGCCGAGCCAGTCGGCATACTGCCGTGCCATGGCATTTACCGGCACGACTCCCAGGCCCACCTCGTTGCTCACCACGATCACCGGATTGGATGCGGTCCGGACAGCATCTACCAGGTCCGTGCTGCGGGTCGTAAAGGTCTGTGCGTCCATGGGATCGCGCATCCAGTTGCTGAGAAGAAGCGTCAGGCATTCGACCAGGATGACGTGGCGGGCAGATTCTCGGCGGATCACGGCGGCCGCTCCCGTCGGCTCTTCCACGGTGGACCACGCGGCTGGCCGGCGTGCCTGGTGGGCTTTGATGCGGACCGCCATCTCATCGTCCAAGGGCTCGGCCGTGGCCAGGTAGCAGACAGGCAGGCCCATGGCGCCGGAAGCTTCCTCGGCCAGTGATTCGGCGAGCCGGCTCTTCCCACTGCGGACGCCGCCCACGATGAGCACGGGAAATTGGGAGGGCGGCGTCACCTCGACCACCGCCGGGATCCGCGGAACGGCCGTTCCCGGACCCGGTGATCCGACCCGGGGCGGATGCCGGCCGGGCATCGCTGCCCTATCGGCTTCCGGAGTCGATGGGATTTATACCGTGCGCTCCAGTACCCCATGAAAGCCTGTGTCCCTCCCGGTCGGCGGATCGGCCGATGAAAACGTGAACAACGTGTGCCAGGAGATAGCGGAGCACCTGGCACACTAGGATCGTTGTACCATGCTTTTGGCCGGATCTATCATCAGGTCTATGCGGTTGGCAGGGGGGCGTCATGGCGGCATACCGGGGCCGGATCGTGGTGGCGGCGCCCTGGAGCGGGAGCGGCAAGACCACCCTCACACTTCTCCTGCTCGCGGGCTTAAAGGCGCGCGGACTTCGGGTGCAGAGTTTCAAAGTGGGTCCCGATTACATCGACGGCGGCTATCACACCGTCCTCACCGGCCGGCCCGCCCGCAATCTCGATCTCTGGATGGGGGGCGGGGCTGACGATGCCCTCCGTCAGCTCATCGCAGGCGAACGCGGCGCCGACGTCAGCGTGGTGGAAGGGGTCATGGGCTTTTTCGACAGCGGGGCGCCGGACGGTGTAGACGTCAGTACTGCCCAGCTGGCGCGTACGATCCGGGCTCCCGTCATCCTCGTGGTAGACGGGTCGCGGATGGCCGAAAGCGCCGCGGCGCTCGTCTATGGCTTTATGCACGCTCCCACGTCTCCCGGCATTCAGGGGGTTATCCTGAACCAGGTGGCGGGGCCCGGCCACTATCAGCTCCTGGAGCGCGCGATCAGACTCCAGACCGGCGTTCCCGTTTTGGGATATGTACCGAAACAGGCCGATCTCGCGATCCCGGAGCGGCACCTGGGCCTGGTTCCGGCGGTGGAGCGGCAAGAGCTGGCCCGGCGCGTGACCGCGGCGGCCGACATGGCGTCGGAGACGCTGGACTGGGACCGGATCCTGCGGATCGCGGAGGCGGCACCGCCCCTTGCCCGCGAGGAGGCAGCGATGGCGGTCGAAGCCCGCACCGGTCCTCCGATCCCCGTGGCCCTGGCGCAGGACGAGGCCTTTCACTTTTACTATGCCGCCAATCTGGAGCTCTTGGAGTCGCTCGGAGCCGAGCTCCTGCCCTTCAGCCCTCTTCGTGGCGAGTCCATCCCTGAAGAAGCGCGCCTCCTCTACGCGGGGGGAGGATTTCCAGAGGAGTTTCTTCCCCGATTCCAGGAGCTTCGAAGCGCTCATGCCGGCTATCGCGCGCGGCTTGCCCAGGGTCTCATGACGCTGGCCGAGTGCGGGGGCTACCTGTGGCTTGCGCAAAGCCTGGGCGTGGGATCCGACCCACCCGTCCCGATGGTGGGAGTGGTGCCGGCCACGATGCGGCTCGAACCGCGCCTCCAGGCGATCGGGTATAGGACGGTGTCGGCGCGGTCGGGCGGCCCCTGGCCGGTTCACACGACCTTTCGAGGGCACGAATTTCACAATTCCCGGGTGGTCAAGGCAGAGGCATACGCGGCTGCCTGGAGCACGCGGGGCCGTGGTGGGGAAGGGACAGACGGATATCTCACCAGCACGGTGGTGGCGGGGTTCACTCATCTGTACTTTCCGTCCAACCCTGACGCTATACGAAGTTTGCTGGAGCGGGCCGCCGGACGATGATGCCGCGGACCGCGGCTAGGTCCACTCGGCCAGCAGGCGGTCAAGCTCTGACCGCGAGGGACTTTCGGAGGGTCCCTCGCGCTCCACGGCCCAGGAGGCGGCCGCATTGGCTTCCCGCACCGCGTCTCCCAGAGTGACGCCACGGGCGAGGGCCGCCAGTAGGGCCGCCGTGTGGACATCGCCGGCACCGGTGGTATCCCGGGCGGTCGTGGAGCGAGCCGGGACCCGGACGGGCCGGTGTCCCGCTCCCCCGACGAGGGCGCCCTCTTGGCCGAGACGGAGGACGACGAGGGCCGCGGCCGGCACGATGCTTTCGAGGGCCGCGAAGATCCGGTCAGGGTCCTGTTCTCCGGTGAGACGTTCTCCTTCGCGCTCGTTTAAGGTCAGGACGGAGAGCCGGCGCAACACGGCGTGCAGGCGGGCGGCGGGTACGTCGGCCACCAGCGGGCCCGGGTCCAGGACCGCCTTCGCCCCTGCCGGGAGATTGCCGAAGAAGGCTTCCAGGGTTGCGCCCGATTCAGGGTAGAGGAGGTCATAGCCGGTCACGTAAACGGCGTCGCCCGCCCCAATGCGGACATTGGCCAGGTCTCGAGGCTGCAGGTGCGCCTCCCGGCCGGGGACGGTGATAAACGTCCGCTCCCCATCACCTTCCACCACCGCGACGTCAAATCCGGTGTCTTCGGCGTCCCGACCGGAGGCTGACGCCAGAAGATCCACGCCCAGCTCGGCCAGGGCCTGACGGATGCGGTCGCCAAACGCTCCCCGACCGATAAGCCCGCCGTAGGCGGTGTCGAGACCCAGCCGGCGCGCAGCGGCGATGATGTTGAACGTGCCGCCGGGGACGGCCGCTCCGGCCCGCGCGAGGATATCGCCGCCGCGCGCGGGCCATCGGTCTACAAAGACCGTCACGTCCATCAGGATGCTTCCCATGACCACAAGACGGCGGGGGCGGGCAATCATGCCTTCTCCTTCCGCGACGGCCCGTCATCGCATGTGGGGATGCGGGTGTCAACCTGAACGGGCGGACGGCGGGAACGGAGCGACAGGAGGGAAAAGAGCAGGCCGGACACGCCAAAGGCGAAGGCCAGGGCGAGGCTCGAGGTCGCGAAGATGCCGCGCGCATACGGTCCGCGCACGAACGGGGAGGAGGTGAATAGAAGACCCGCCAGCACGCCGGCCGCCCATGAAGCGAGAGCGCGGGCGTTCACCGCCGCGGCCCCGCGGCGGGCTCCTCTCGGTGCATAGACAAGATGGTCGGGATAGCGATCAGATCCTTCCCGCCGCCGCCCTTGCTGATGGACGAGAAAGACGCCCGCCCACGCCGCGAGCCCGACACCGAGCAGGGTCACGAACGATTCGAAGGGTCCGAAGAAGTTTCGAGCCACCAAGACGATGTACACGGTGCCGGCAATCATGATGGCCGCGTCGATAAGCACGGTCTTGTAGCGCGGCCAGGGGACGAACATGTTCAGGAGATTCAACCCTGAGGAATAGAGGCTCAGGTCCGCTTCGGCGACAAGGCCCCCGGCGGCGGCGATGAGGTAGGGGATGCTGGCCCAGGCCGGCAGCACTGATCGGAGGGCGGCAATCGGGTTGGCCGATGCGGCAAGAGACGGATCGCGGCCCGCCAGCAAGAGGCCCGTCAGCATCAGGACCGTGAGCGGGATGCCGCCTCCCAGAGCCGACGACCACACGATGCGGGAGCCCCTCACCCGTCGGGGCAGATACCGGCTGTAGTCTGAAGCCGCGTTGGCCCAGCTGAGTCCCGTCCCCGCCACAACGATGCTGAGCGCGGGCACGAAGCCGTCGAGCCAGGGGCCGGGCCGCTCGGTCAGAAGACTTTGCCAGTGGGTGCCCGCAATCAAGAGAACGATGACAAGGAGGGTGAGCGCCCCGAAGATGGCGCTCGCCCAGGTCTGGATCAAAACCAAGGTGGCCTGGCCCAGGAGGCCCGCCATGACCGTGAGAGCGACCATGATCACCATGGACCAGAGGGCGAGTGCGATGGTGCCCAGTGGCAGAACGGGCCCCAGGAGGGCCATCAGGGCGAAGGTACCGAGCGTGACGGTGATGGTTTCCCAGCCCAGGAGCGAGGCCCAGCTCACGATGTTGGGGGCGATGTTGCCCCAGATCCCGAACACGGCCCGGGACAGGGTCATCATGGGTGCTCCTCCGTCCCGGCCGGCCACGCCGAAGATGCCCACCAAGACAAACGAGGACGACCCCAGGAGCACCACCAATACGCCCTGGAGGAAATTCTGCCCGAAGGAGGCGATGACGCCGCCGTATACGACCGCCAGGATGCCGATGTTGGCGGCAAACCAGATCCAGAAGAGGTCACGGGGCCTGCCGTTCCGGGCCGTGTCCGGTATCCGGTTTATCCCATTGGTCTCCACCTGCCACGGTCGGTTGCCGGGCGGTGAGACGGGCGCGGCCGGTTTGTGCACAGCGCCCACCTCCTCTGCTGCCTGCTGGAATGTGGAGCCGTCAGGCGGTCGTGCAGGCCGTCGCGTGACATCATTATGGCGCATGCGCCAGGGTCCCGGCGTTTGGGCGGCCAGGACGCCTCCGCTGACTGGTGGGTGGGATCGTCCGCCTTTGGTACCATGGCAGAGCATCCTCCGAGGAGATGGCCGGAAGGGGTGGTTTCGGGTGGATGAGAGCCCGCACCGGCATATGCACCGGATCTACACGCGCCGGGGCGATACGGGTGCCACCG
Organism: Bacillota bacterium; assembly: GCA_021797815.1. Lineage (GTDB taxonomy): Bacteria > Bacillota > Sulfobacillia > Sulfobacillales > JAIMBI01 > JAKATP01. The sequence continues at coordinate 18,366 of JAJZYZ010000012.1, read as the reverse complement.
CCACCCGCGGACGGGCGCGGGTCTCGAAGGACGACCCCCGGGTAGCCTCCTACGGAACCCTGTATGAACTGAATGCCCATGTGGGACTCGCGCTGGCGGCCCTGCGGGCGGCGCCGCCCAAGGATGTCGGGCCCGAGTGGGCCCTTTTGGAGGCCGGCCTCGAACAGATTCAGCACCGGCTCTTCCACGTGGGGCGCGATCTGTCCAGGAGCCGAGGGGTTGACGGGGGAGAGGAGCCAAGCACGCTGGCCGAGCACGTGACGCGTCTTGAGGCCCTCCTCGACGTTCTGGCCGCAAAAACCCCGCCCTGGAAACCTTTTACGCTGCCCGGCGGAGCGGTGCCCGCGAGCCACCTTTTTGTGGCGACCACCGTCTGCAGGCGGGCAGAGCGCGAGATCGTCGCGCTCCGGCGGTCATCACCGGTGCCTGAGTCGGTGCTGTCGTGGGTCAATCGGCTCTCCGATCTGCTCTTTGTGGCCGGACGCTACGTGAACGGGGTTTCAGGCTGTGAAGAGCCTCAGCTGACCGACCCGGCGGACGGGTTTTGACGTCGGGATAGGGAAGAGTCCGTTTCCGGCTCCACAGACGACGCCCGCCGCTCCGGCTCCCGGAACCAGCGTTGCCCTCATCCTCTGTTTCCCGCACAGCGCGGTCTTCTTGCCGGAGGGGACCACCGGCCTCGCGTGTGAGCCAGGGGCGCCGTGCCTGTCCGCCCTTGGCTGCCAATGCTCTTCGTTCGTCTCGGCCGGTAACAACCGCGGGTCGGCGTTCGTTACGGGAAGAGGACGCAGGCGCCGCGATGACCGGACCGCGAAGCGAGGCGTGCACCCGCATACCTCCGGAACCTCGCGTGGGCGGCTCAATTTACGGGCAGGGATGGTCATGATGTTTCCGGGAGCAGAACGTCCGCCGGCCGGCCCGCTCCGGCGGCGTCTCGTCAGCGACGTCGTTGCGGCGGCCATGCTGGTCACGATGCTGGCCGCCGTGACGGCGGGTTCGGCGGCATCGCCTGCGTCCCCGCCTAGTGCCGAAGAATTGGGCCAGCTCGGCATCGTCACCAAACCGCTCCATCACACCGAGCCCGTGCCGGAGACAAGGGCACGCCAAATCGCCGAGCATGCGCTCGGGGAGCCGCCGCCTTCGGGTCCGGTGGGCGCCGAACTGGTCATGTTTTCCCAGGAGGGGTCCCCGATGTATTCGCGGCCCCAGCCGGCTTGGCTCTTTACCTGGGACCAGATCTCGCCTCCGGGGGGTGGTCCCCGAAAGCCAAACAAACCGACAGCCCCTTACCGCCACATGAATGCTATCGTCAGTGCCGTGTCCGGCAAGGTGCTGTTGGGATTCCCGAGCCGGTGACGGAAGACCGAGGGACCGCAACCGCTTCTTCTTGCACCTCATCGGCCGTCATGGCCCCTCCCCAAGGGGAGTCGAGGGCAGGTCCGCGGCGATCTCAGCTCTTCGGGTAATCCACGGGGTGGCGTCCGGCGAGCCACAGCGCCATGCCGCCCCGCACGTTCTCCACCTGAAAACCTTGATCGGCCAGGTAGGAGGCGGCCGACTGCGAGCGGTTGCCCGTGGCGCAGATCACGGCATAGCGTGCCGTCCGGTCGAGCTCGCTGGTTCGCCGCACCAGCTGGCCCATGGGAATGGTGAGCGCGCCCGGCACGATGCCGGATCGGAGCTCATAAGGTTCCCGGACGTCGATGACCGTTCGGGTGTCGAGCTGGCGGGCAAGCTCGTCGGCCGTCAGGCTGGGCACGGACACGATGGGCAGTCCCGCCTCCTGCCACGAAGACGGGCCCCGGTCGAAGACGGCATGGACCGTGACCTGTTCGGCCTGCAGGGCCTCGCCGGCCGCCCGGCCCACCACGGGGTTGTCGGCCAGGATACCCACCCGGGTTACGGACCGGGACCGGAGCCAGTCTGCCACCGCCGGGCCCCACCCGTCCCGGCTGAAGGGCGCCGACACCGACCCGGGCACATGCCCGTTGGTGTGCGCCTGGGTCGTGCGCACGTCAATCAGAGCCAGCGTGCCTTGCCGGCTCTGTTCCAGAAGCTCTTGGGCGGAGTCAGTCATCTTCAAGCACTCCTCGCGAATTCCAGGATAGGGTGTCGGTCACAGCGGCCGTGCGCTTGGCGGTGACCGGCGCATCGTCTGCCGGATCCCCGAGGTTCAGCTTCCGCAGCCGCGCCGCATCGGGCGGCGGCGGCTTCAGAAGGTTCAGCTGAAGAGCCGCAAACTCATCGGGGTCGTCGATGGCGAGCATGCGGTTGGTCCGGCGCTCATAGCCGATAGTCGACTCGGGCTTCTTGCTCATGAAGAGGCCGCCGCACGGCGACGATCCGTAATGTGCAGGATGAAGCTCCGTGAAGTCCGGTAATGTCATCAAGCGGTGCACGCTTTCATACTGGTCCTGCGCGGCCCGCCGGATCAGTTCCGGTTCCGCGTCCACCAGATCCGGTCGGCCCACGTCGCCCACAAACAGACTGTCACCGGTCATGACCAGCCAGGGATCGTCGCTTCGCGTTTTGTCCCGCACGATGAGCGAGACACTGTCGGGCGTGTGTCCCGGCGTTTCCCACACCGTCACCACCAGAGAACCGAGGGCGATCTCGGCCCCATCCTGAACCGGGTTCATGGGAAACGAGGCCTCGGCCTTGTGGGACAACGTGACCGGGAGGCCGAGCGCATCGGCCAGTCCGGCCGCGGCGGACGCGTGATCCGCATGGACGTGGGTCTCGACCACAAAACCGATGGCCAGACCGGCTTCCTGGGCGGCCAAGATGTACGCGTCCGGCCCCACCGACCCGAGTGCGTCGACCACGAGCCCGACTCCCGTCACTTCGTCTCCGAGAAGAAACGAGCTGCATCCGAGGACAGGGTCTCGGAAAGGCTGCCAGATCAAGACAATCACTCCTCTCTCATATACCCAAGTGGGTATAGGATCAGCCAATGTGAAGAGTTGTTGGGCGCCGGTTCACATCTGCCGGTGGCATAGATAAAGCGAACTCCGGCACGACGGCCGGGACGTGCATCAGGTGCCGCGGCATAGAGCGCCGCGACTGGCTCAGCCGGACCCCGGAATGCCCAGGACGCGGTCAAGCTTCGGGCGATTGAATCCTACGACAATCTGACCATTTACATCCGTGACCGGGACCCCGGTCCCTCCGGACTTGCGCTTCAGGCTCGCGAGGCCCGACTCGGAGTGGGCGACGTCCACTTCCTTGAACGGGACCTTCCGATCCTTCAGATAGCGCTTGAGCGTCCGGCAGTGCGGTCAGGTCGGTGTCGTGTAAACGATGACCATGACGGCCTCCCCTTTAAGCCTGCGCGGCCTCTGTGACGGCCGCCGTCAGGATTTCTTCCACCTCGTTGGCCAGTGGCTCCAGGGCCGGATCACCCATCAGCTCCACCATGAGCCGCGGGCGCTGCAGGCCAATCACCCGTTCGCCCGTCTCACTGTCTTCATACACCACGATCTTGCACGGCAGGAAGTAACCCACCTGCTGATTGGTGGTGAGGGCCTGGCGCGCCCGCGGGGCGCTGCACACTTCCAGCACGTGAAAGGGCGCCGCGGGTTCGATGCCTTTTTCGCGGAGCTTCTCGTTAATATCAAGGTGCCATAGCACACTGAACTTGCGCGTCTGCAATGCCGCTTCCACGGCTTTGATGGCGTCTTCCACCGTTTTTTGGGTCGGCCTTGCCAGGTAAACGTTCGTGGTCACCGAGCCACCCCCCCTGAGTTTATAATAACAGGTACCTGGGTGGGTATGGAAGCCCGGTGTGCGCTTCCTCTGTCGGCGTCGCGTTTCCGGATGGCGGCCGGGCGGCCAACGAAGACGCGCCGCGCGCGCGTATGCTGGTCCCAGACATGATTTGAGCTTGTCGGTTCGGCAGACGGCATGAGTGGGTCTCTTTGCCGTCTGAACGGTGAAGATGAGCGAAGGGGGACGCGATGGGCTATTTCGCCACGGTCTACAGCCTCCTCGCCCCATCATTTGAAGTGGTCATGGGGCCGCTTCGCAAACGGCAGAGCGCGGCCGCGTTCGGGCAAACCCTAGTCATCGGGGCAGGGACCGGGCTCGATGTCGCTACCCTGTTCGAACAGGGCATCGCGCCCGACCTTCTGGAACCGGACCCCACGCTGGCCGCCGGCCTCCGGCGCCGATACCCCGATCTTCGGGTCTGGGAGTCCGTGGCCGAGAACATCCCGGTTCCGGACGGCCGCTATGACACGGTGGTGGCCACCCTGGTCCTGTGTTCCGTGTCGCGGCCGCGCGATGTCCTGCGGGAGGTGGAGCGGGTCTTGAGGCCCGGCGGGCGGTTTTTATTTACCGAACATGTCGGACACGAACAGGGTCATATCGGACGGTATTTGCAAAATGGTCTCGAGCCGGTGTGGCGGCCGCTTGCCGGTGGCTGCCGGCTTACCCGCCACCCGGCCGACTATGTGGACGCGACCGAACTGGTCATCGACCACGTCGACCCGGTGCGTCGGGGGCTTCTTCTGCCCATCGTGCAGGGCGCGTTCTACAAGACTTCCAGTCCCTCTCCCTAGCGCCGCCGCATGCGGCCGGGAGGCGCGGTCTTCTCCCGCGGGATCTGTCGCTCATGCCTCCGTCAGGCGGGGAGACGTGGACGCCCTGGCGCGAGGAACCCCCCGGGAGACGACCTTAGCAAGGGAAAGGGGAAAGCCGTGATTGCCGTCATCTTCGAAGTGGTGCCCGCCGACGGTCAGACCGGCACATATCTCGACCTTGCGGCGGCGCTCTACCCGACGCTGCAGGATGTGGACGGCTTTGTCTCGGTGGAGCGGTTCCAGAGTCTGTCGGCGCCGGGCAAGATCCTGTCGCTCTCGTACTGGCGGGATGAGGGGGCCGTGAGGACCTGGCGCAATCAGGCAGCGCATCGCGATGCCCAGACGAAGGGGCGGAGCTTCGTGTTTCGCGACTACCGCATCCGCGTAGCCGAGGTCCTGCGGGACTACACGATGGAGCGGCGTGCCGACGCGCCCGAGGACAGCCGCTCCGTTCTCTCCTAACCGGCGGTCCCTTAAGCGCACGGCGAGAGGGTCCGGCGCGCCGGCGCGAGATGCCGACCATTGCGAGGAGACCGCCCGCGGGCTCATGCTGACGTCCCATGCCGCCGCCTCGCGCATATGTGAAGAGGCCGCTTTGAAGCGCTGACCGGGTTCAGAGGGCAGGTCCGGTCGGGGTGCTTCCGGGCACCCGAAGTCGGGGCAGCGCCCAGGAGAGGCTCACGGCGGCCGCCATGACGGCCAGGCACGTCCCCCCGAGCACGAAGGGGGCGGTGAGGTGCCATGCGAGGAGGTAGCCGGCCGCCACCGCCAGCGCCAGGCTTCCGGCGCTTCCGTAAGCCTGCAGCTGCCCCTGGATGGCACCGCGCTCTTCCGGACGCGCCTCTTCCATTACTGCGGCGTTGAGGCTCGGACTGGACATGGCCACGGTGACCGACTCCAGGGATGAGACCGCAATGGCCCAGACGGGATTCCTCAAGAAGGCATAGGCGAGAACGATGCCGGCCTCGGCGAAAGTGGCCGCGAGCACCAGCCGCTTTCGCCAGGGGGCATGGTCGGCGAGCCGCCCGCCGATGAAGTTGGTGCCCATGAGCGGGAGGGCAAACACCGTCCACGACGCGCCGATAAGCCAGGAGGGGGCGCCGAGCCGCGAGAGGTAGATGGACCACGCGGTGTCGTAGACGCCGATGGCTCCCATCCAGGCCGCGTTGAGCCAGAACCATCCACGACGGACCCGCCCGCCGACGAGACCCGCCGGCCGCACCGTACCGGGTTCGGAGTGCGTCATCTGATGGCGCGGCATCCATGTCCACACCGCAGCCGCGGTAAGGAGGGTCAGTGGTGCCCCGAAGAAGAACGGAGCCGAGAGGCCGGCCATTGCGACGACCGCGGCACCGAACATGGGGCCCGCCGCGATCCCGCCCATCATCGCCGAGCTCATAAAGCCGTAGCCGCGTCCCCGCGCCTCTAGAGGCAGGAGGTCGGCGGCCGCGGCCATGGCCACCGGCTGCAGCGTTCCCGCTCCGAGGCCCCAGACCCCCCGCCAAAGGAGGTAGAGAAGGGGCGGACCGGGGAGCAGGAAGGCCGCCATCCCGCCGGCGGCCAGCAAAAGGCCTGCCGTCATCAGAAGGCGCCGGCCGAATTTGTCCGAAAGTCGTCCCGCCACCACCTGGGCCAGAAGCGTGGCGATGCTGTACGTGGCCACCATGAGGCCCAGGGAAGCCAGGGGGAGCCCGTGATGGTGCACGAACAGAGGCAAGGTGGGAAGGACCGAGCCAAAACCGAGGCTCGCCACGAACTGGGCGCCCAGCAGTACGCCCAGCGGCCACGTGATGACACGCATGCGGCCTGCCTCCAAATCCATCAGGGTCCAACAAGTCAGGTATCCGCTCATTCCCCGAGGTTTTCGTCGCCATTGACCGGGAGCGGACCCGGTCGAGACGCGTCACCTCTCACAATCGCATACAAAGAGGATGGAGGACGGCGACCGGCGGTCGGGCGAGTGTGGACTCGAGCCGGGCTCGGCCGATGCGACCCGGGGATCCCTGCCGCCGAGCGCGTTTGTGCGTCCTGTGGGAGCCCGGCGAGGCGAGACGGATGTTCTTGGGAGATTGATCGCGTGCAGACATCTTAGTAATATATTAGTGAGATGTCACCATCGCCACGGAGGTGAGGCTGTGTCGGCTTCACGCACGCGAGACGGACTCATGCGGCAGCAGACCCTGGCCGAAATAAGACGCCGTTTGATTCGTGGGCAGTGGCCGCCCAACACCGTTCTGCAAGAGCAGCCCCTGGCGGATGAATTGCAGGTGTCCAAAACGCCTGTACGCGAGGCGCTGCAGACGCTGTCCGTGCAAAATCTTCTGAAGCCCGAGCCCAGAGTCGGCTACCGCGTGTCTGACATTGCCCTTGACGATCTGGCCGAGGTGTTTGAATTTCGTATCCTGCTCGAAGCCGAGCTGGTAGGGGTGGCCGCCAGTCGAGGAACCGGACCGGGCGCCGACGAGGGCGAAGATGCCCTGGCTCCGTGGGAGAAGGAATCGTCTTTTCACCAGAATCTGGCCCGCCTGGGCGGCGGTCCCCGCATGCAGCGGAGTCTGGCCGAGCTTCTCCAAGAATCAGCCCGGGCCATGCACTATTACCACCTGCGGGACCTGGTGCTGACTGAGGTTATTCACGACCATGAGGCTCTTGTCGAGGCGGTTCGGGCGCGTGACGTCACACTGGCCCGCTCCCTTATGACGATACATCTCACGCGCATCCGGGAGTCGCTCATGGCGAGTTTCCGGCAGACGCTCCGCGACAAGAACCTTCTGGCCTGAAGATGCGACAGATGGAGGAGAGCTTCGTGGACCATTTGCCTGACCGCGTTCTCGATTTTCATGTTCACTTCGTCACTCCCATGCCGGGTGCCCGGGGACGGATCCAGGAGGACCCGGACAAGCCGAAGACGTACGGACAACGGCAATATCATTGGATGCTTGATGCCTGGGGCTTTCCCGACCCCGAGCCGACTCCCGAGCCACCCGAGGTCCTGAGGCGCTGGCTTCAGGAGATTGACCGCTACAAGCTCGACGGGGTCGTGTTTGTGACCGGCCCGGGCGCCGAGTTCATGGCCGAGGCGCAGCGCGCCCACCCCGACAAGATTTATGCCTTTTCCCACGTATCGCCGGACGACCCCCAGGCACCGGAAATCCTGAAGCGGGACCTCGATGAATTGGGGCTGAAAGGCTACAAGTGCTTTGGCCCGCGTTTTGAGCTGCCCCTCGACGACCGGCGCTACTGGCCGCTGTGGGAGCTTTTGGCGGAGCGGAACCGGCCGGTGCTCATCCACTACGGCGTGCTGGGGGGCGGGGGCGGAATCGTGTTTCATCCCCGCATGAGCCCGCTCACCATCGATCCCGTAGCGCGCGCCTTCCCTGAGATGCCTATCGTGGTGCCGCACTTCGGGGCCGGTTACTGGGGGGATCTGCTGCAGCTCGGATGGGCGCACGAAAACGTTCTGGTGGATACCTCCGGATCGAACCAGTGGATTCGCTGGATGCCCTATCCGCTGACCCTCGGCGACCTCGTGCGCAAGGCGTACGAGACGTTTGGTCCCGAGCGCATTATCTTCGCGACCGATTCCCAGTACTTCCCAAGAGGGTTTGCGTTGCGCTACCTTCAGGACTTTGTCCGCGAGTGCGCTTACGCCGGGATACCGGACAGCGCCCTTCGGGCCATGGTCCACGACAACGCCTGGCGGCTTTTGCACCCCAACACGAAATAGGAGGCCCGGCCCTGGAGACCAACGAGTCGAAACCCCATGTGCTGGTGGTGGGCGCGATTTACGCGGACACGATATTTTCCGGACTGGCGCGTCTGCCCCAGGCGGGCGAAGAGGTGTACGCGGAACAGACCGGATGGGCCGCCGGTGGGTACGGCATCAGCGCCCTTGCGTTTCACCACTTGGAAATGAACACCGTCCTGTGCGGAGAGGTTGGCGATGATCTCTACGGGCGGGCGCTTTTGGATCTGTTTGCACGGGAGAATTTGCCGGCCGGGCGCATTTACGTAGCGCCCGGCGGCAGCACGAACGTCGCGGTGACCCTCAACTGGAATGGGGACCGCGGCATCGTGTCATATGGGCGCGCTCCGCTGGCCCCGTGGGCGTGGTATCAGGACGCCCTCGAAGGCGTACCGGCCGGAAGCGTCCTGTATCTGGCAGCGCGGCATCCCTATGCCGATCGCCTGATGGACACCGCCCGCCGCCTCGGACACAGCGTGGCCCTGTCCCTGTCCTGGAGTCCTGACTTTCTCCGGTCGTGGAAACTCCGCGATCTGCTGGCGGGTGCCGACATGCTGTTCTGCAACGTGCCGGAGGCCTTGCTGGTCACGCAGGAGACACGGGTGGAGGCTGCGGGCGAGCGTCTGGGACAGAGTGTCCCGGAAGTGGTGATCACCCGCGGGGCCGACGGCGCCGACGTGTTTCACGACGGGGTGCGTGAATCGGCCCCCGCGTGCCCGGTGGTGCTGGTGGACTCAACCGGGGCCGGCGACGTCTTCTCGTCCACCTACGTTGCCGCCCGCAGCTGGGGCTGGTCATTCGCCGAGCGTCTGCGAGCCGCTAACTGGGCCGCCGGTCACGCGATCGGCCGCATCGGAGGCGGATCCGGCAGCCCGACCAAGGAGGCTCTTCTGGCTCAGGTGGGGGCGGATCCGGCCGCAACGGGGAATCTCCGGGACCATCACGATGCGTAAGGGAGCCACCGTGGCCGTGATTGGAGGCGGCGGGTTTCGGACGCCGCGCCTGCTCCATGGCCTCATTCGCCATGCAGAACGGCTCGGCCTGGCCGGGGTGACTCTGTACGACACGGACCCGACGCGGGCGGAAATCATGGCGGTGCTGGGGCGGTACCTGGCCCGAACGGCCGGAAGCGCCCTTGGCATCCGGGCCGTCGGGAGCGTGGCGGAGGCGGTGGCCGATGCGCCCTTCGTGTGCGTCACGATCCGGCCGGGAGGGGAGGACGGCCGGGTCGAAGACGAGCGGGTCGCGCTGGAAGCCGGGGTGTTGGGGCAGGAGACGGTCGGGCCGGGGGGCTTCTTCCTGGCCCTGCGCACGATTGCCGCCATGGGACATGTGATCCGCGAGATTCGCGCCCACAACGAGGCGGCCTGGATCGTGAACTTCGCGAATCCGGTCGGAATCGTGTCGGAGGCCGTGTGTCAGGAGGGTGAAGATCGCTTCGTGGGCGTGTGCGACACCCCCCACCACCTTAAGCTGGAGCTCGCTCACTACCTCGGAGCCGATCCCGGATCCCTTGACATTGAGACCGTGGGTCTGAACCACCTGGGGTGGTTTCTGGCGGTGGAGCGAGACGGCCGCGATGTGCTGCCGGATCTGCTCGCGGAATGGGAGCGCGTAGAAAAGAGCGTGCGCCCTCTGTCCTTCTTCGCCGCCGACGAAGCGCGGTCGATCCGGGCCCTGCCGACCGAGTACGTGTACCTGTATCAGCATGCCGCCGCCGTGGCCGGAAGGGTTCGGGGCGCGGTCCCGCGCGGAGAAGCGGTGCGCGCCCGTTCACGGACGTTCTACGATCAGGCGGCGCTCCTGGTCGGCACGGGCCGAGACGCCGATCTTCTCGCGCTGTACACCGAGACCCTGGCCGGCCGCTCCAACTCGTACTTCCAGACCGAAACTGAGGCAGCCCTGCCCCGTGGGCTCCACGCCGACTCCATCCTGGCCACGGAAAGCTACGAGCGGGTCGCCATCGATACCATGCTGGGACTCGCTGGGATGGACACCGCCTCCTCGGTCATCCTCAACGTCCCGCACCGAGGAGCGGCCGGATCCCTCCTGCCCGACAACGCGGTCATGGAGCTCGCCTGCCGGGTGGATCGAAGCGGGATCCACCCGCTTCCCCTGAAGCACCCGATACCGCCAGCCGTCCGGGTCTGGATAGAGCGGGTCAAGCGCTACGAGTGGGCCACGGTAAAGGCGGCAGCGCGGCCTCTTGATCGCGAAGCGGCCGCCGCGGCGCTCTCACTGAATCCGATTGTCCCGACGCTGGCCGTGGCCCGGTCCCTGGTCGAGCGCCGGTTCCGGCCGACGGCCGACCACCCGCTGAAGGATCACGCCTCCTGATCTTGATCCCCGGTTCCAGATTCGTCCGTTCGATGAGCACAGCGAAAGTCGCGCAAGAAAGAAAGGGTCGGGACATCTGATGAAGACGCAGCAGTTCAGTCCCAAAGCCGTTATGGGCGTCGCGGGAGCCGTCATGGTGCTGGCCCTCGCCGGCTGTGGCAGCACACCTTCTTCGACGAGCCAGAGCGGTCGCTACGGCGGCACGTTTACCCTGGCCTACCAGAGTGACATCCCCACCCTGGACCCCGCGGGCAGCCCGGGGTTCGAATCGGCGCAGGCGATGTACGGTCTCTACAACACCCTCGTCACCTACGCCCCCACCTCCACGACCATCGCACCGTCGCTCGCCCAGTCCTGGTCCGTGACGGCGGGCGGCACGGTCTATACGTTCCATCTCCGGACCGGTGTCAAGTTCTCCAATGGCGATCCGTTCACGGCTCAGGATGTGGTCTACAACCTGACGCGGCAGATAAACCCCAAGAGCGCCAGCTATGCGCAGTCCTATTACCTCGACATACAGGGCGCACAGGCTTATGCCAAGGGGCAGGCGTCAAGCGTCAGCGGGCTCAAGGCGCTTAACAGCCATACGCTGCAGGTAACGCTCGTGCAGCCTGAAGGCTACTTCCTCAATATCCTGGCCATGCCCACGTCTGACATTGCCGATCCCCGCATCGTTCGGGAATATGGCAAGGCCTACGAGGATCACGCGGTCGGAACCGGCCCCTACAAACTCACCGAGTGGAAGCACAACCAGGTCCTCACGGAGACCCGCAATCCGAACTACTGGGGCAAGAAGCCCTACTTCTCGGAGCTCAAGTTCATCCTCGGTCCCGATCCGGCCACGCAGTTCCTCATGTTCAAGCGGGGAGAAATTGACGCCATGGGCCCGGTCCCGCCCGCGGACATGCCGACCATCAACAGCACGCCGGCCCTGAAGAAAGACCTCGTGGTGCTGGCCGACACGGGTTCCATCGACTTCTACTTCATGGACGTCCGCTACGGGCCGTTCAAGAACGTGCTCGTGCGGCGGGCCCTGAACGATGCCATCAACCGTAAGCGCCTCGTAGCCCTCGACGCGGGTCAGGCGGTACCGGCCAATCAGTATCTGCCGCCCGGATATCCGGGATCGCAGTCGAACCTGCCGCCGATTCCGTACAACCCGAGCAAGGCCCGGGCGCTCTTGAGCCAGGCCGGCTACAAGCCGGGCCAGCTGAAGCTGACGCTTACGGTCAACAACGACCCGGCCGTCGTGCAGCAGGCCGAGTCGGTCATGGCCAACCTGCAGGCAATCGGCGTCACGGTCCAGCTCCACACCATGTCGCTGTCGGCGTACATCACGGCCCTGTCGGGCAACCAGGTGCACTTCGGGATCATCCAGTGGGGTCTCGACTACCCGGATCCGTCCGACATCTTCAGCTCGCTCCTGGTGGGCGCGGCGGACGGCACCGGCAACTTCGCCTGGTTCAACAATGCCCAGGTAAACCACCTGGTCAACGAGGCCAACGCGATGTCCCCCCAGCAGGAAGCCACGCGCCTGAAGCTGTACGATGAGGCACAGGCCATCGCCTTAAACCAGCAGCCGTGGATTCCGCTCATCTTCCCCGCAAACACCATGCTGGTCTCGTCCAGCCTGCATCCGGCGCCCACTGGCGCCAATCGGTACATGTATCTGGGTCAGCTGGGCATCGAGGCCAACCTGATCTGGAAGTAGCCGCGTCGGTGGGGGCGGTCGCTGGCACCGCCCCCACCGAGGCTTGGCCGTCAAGGAGATGTCATGGCGGAAAAGTGGCCCCAAAACAGCAACGTGACGACAGCCCCCGCGGCCGTCGGCCGCATAGACGCGGACCGCTCGGATCCGTCAGGTCCATCTCCACGCCGCCGTGCCCTGCGACGGTTTCTCCACGACCCGATCGCGTTGGTGGGGAGCGGGCTCGTCTTCTTGATGCTGATCCTGGCGGTCCTGGCACCGCTCATCGCCCCGTATTCCCCGGATAAGCAGTTTGCCCGCGGGATTAACGCGCTGGGAGTGCCGGTAGCCCCCCAGTGGCATATGCCGGGCTTCTTTCTCGGTACCGACAGCCTCGGCCGGGACCTCCTGTCGCGCATCATCTGGGGTGCACGGGTGTCCATGGAAGTGGGCCTGATTGCGACGGCCATCGCCGTCAGCATCGGGGTTTTTCTAGGATTGCTGTCTGCCACCACCTCCGCGCGCTGGAGCAACATTCTCATGCGCTTCGTGGACGTGATGCTGGCCTTTCCGTTCTATCTCTTCGTCATGCTGCTGGTCTCGGTGGTTGGGCATGCCTCGACCTGGGTCGTGATTCTGGTGCTCGGGGTGCTGGGGTGGCCGGCGATGGTCCGGATGGTGAGGGGCAAGGCCGTGCTGGTGCGGGAGGAACAGTACGTGGAGGCGGCGGTGGCGAGCGGAGCGTCCCGGGCCCGCATCATGCTGAAGCATCTCCTGCCGAACGTCCTGCCCACGATTCTGGTTTTTTCGAGCCTCACCATCTCCACCAATATCATGGCCGAGTCGGGGCTGTCCTTTCTGGGACTCGGGGTTCCCCCGCCCACGCCAAGCTGGGGTTCGATGATAAGCGAGGGGCTCCAGGTCTACCAGAGTGCGCCCTGGATCCTCATCTTTCCGGGTTTGGCGCTGGCGCTGGCGATGCTCGGGTTCAATCTTCTCGCCGATGGACTGAATGATGCGCTCCGGACCTGACAGGACGAGCGGGGTGAGGTGAGTCCATGAACCGCAACATCTGGGATTACATCGGGCGCCGGGTTCTCTGGGCCCTGCTCACGGTGTTTGGCATTACCATCATCAACTTCGCGGTGATCTATCTGGTGCCGGTCAACCCCGCGCAGGTCATCGCCGGAATTCATGCGCCCCACCAGACCGTGCTGAACATTGAACGCGCCCTCGGGCTCACGCAGCCTATCTGGGTGCAGTACGGCATTTTCTTGTGGCATCTGCTCCATCTCAACCTGGGGTATTCGTATTTTGCCCACCGCCCGGTGATGCAGATGATCGGACAGGCGCTGCCCAATACCATGAGGCTCGGGGTGGCGGCCCTGGTGGCCGAGCTCCTCATCGGCGTGACGGTGGGGTATATCGCGGCCTTCCACTCGCCTGGGTTCCTGGATCGGTTCTTGTCCATTGCGGCCATCGGGGGGATGTCGGTCCCCAACTACTGGCTCGGGACCATGTTCATCTATCTCTTTGCCTATCGGTTTCCCATCTTCCCGCTCTACGGGCAAGGCTGGGCCAACCTGGTGCTGCCGGCACTCACGATCGGCATCACCGGGGCGGCCTGGTATATGCGGCTCTTGCGGACCGAGATCCTGGAAATCGTCCATGCGAACTACGTCCGCACGGCCCGGGCCAAAGGAGTCTCGGAGCGCCGGGTGGCGATCCGCCACGTGACCCGCAACGCCCTCATCCCCGTGATAACGCTGGCAGGCATGGATCTGGCGGGCCTCCTGTCCGGCGTAGTCATCATCGAGACGGTGTTCGGATGGCCCGGGATCGGATTGATGACGTGGACCGCCGTCCAGAACCTCGACATCCCCACCATCATGGGGGTCGTGCTGGTGGCAAGCTCCCTCATCGTTCTGTTCAATCTCGTGGTTGATGTGCTGTACGCGTTCCTCGACCCGCGCATCCGTTATGACTGACGTCGGCGAATCACCCGGATCGGCTTCGCGCCATCTGGTCATCCTTCCGACCGGGGAGGATGTGGCAAAGTACGTGGCCCGCCTGCTGGCCGACGCCATCCGGGTGCAGCCGGCCGTGTGCCTCGGCCTCGCGACCGGCGGCAGCATGGTCCCGGTGTACCGTCGGCTCGTTGGACTCATCCGAAGCAAGCGGCTCGACACGTCCTTCGTCACCACCTTCAATCTCGATGAATACGTGGGGCTCCCCGGCCATCACCCGCAGTCCTACCATGCGTATATGCGGCAGCATCTGTTTGAACCGGGAGGATTTTCGGCCTCGAGGACCCACATCCCAGACGGCATGGCGGAGGACCTACCGGCGGCGTGTGAAGCCTACGACGCGGACATACGGCAGGCGGGGGGCATCGAGCTTCAGCTCCTCGGACTCGGCCCCAACGGTCACATCGGTTTCAACGAGCCGGGAACGGCCGCAGAGGCGCTCACCCATGTGGTGGACCTCACGCAAGAGACGCGCCGGGCCAACGCGCGCTTCTTCCGGACGGGAGACACGCCCGTGCCGCACCGGGCCATCACCATGGGCCTTGGCACCATCATGGAGGCGCGGCGCATCGTCGTGGTGGTAACCGGTCGAGCCAAGGCGGCGATTCTGGCGCACGTGTTGACCGGCGAGCCCTCAAGCCGATACCCGGCGACGATTCTACGACGCCATGGCCATGTCCTCTGGTGTGTGGATCGGTCGGCCGCGAGCAACCTGCCGCCGCTCGAAGCGCATTGTACGCCCTCGCCTCCGTAAAGGGCGTCCAGCTTGAGGTCGGGCAGTGTTCGTCCGTCGTCAGGAAAGTGCGGACGCCTCTCGGCCGTTTGCCTCGCGCACCGCTTCGTAATAGGAGTGGAGACGGGCGGCCACCCGGCCCATCACCGTGTCGGGTCCGTCCAGAGGCGTTCCGGCCGCCACACCGGTAAGGAGGGCAATGCCCTCGTCAACGTGGTCGATGGCCCACAGGTGAAACTGGTCCTCGCGGAGCGCCTGGACCACGTCATCGTCCAACATCAGGTTTCTCACGTTCCGGCTCGGGATGATGACGCCCTGTTCGCCAGTCAGGCGTTTGGCCGCGCACAGGCGAAAGAAGCCCGTGACCTTCTCATTGACGCCCCCGATGGGCTGGATCTCGCCGCGCTGATTGATGGATCCGGTGACCGCGATGCCCTGGTGCACCGGGAGATCGGCTAGGGCCGACAGCAGGGCGTACAGTTCGGCCGCCGACGCACTGTCGCCGTCAATGCCGCCGTAGAGCTGCTCGAAGGCCAGGCTGGCGCCGAGCGACAGAGGGTGCTGCTGGGCGAAGCGGCCGGCCAGGTAGGCGGCGAGGGTCAGAATGCCCTTGGTGTGGGTGGCGCCTGACTGCTGGGTTTCGCGTTCGATATTCACCACGCCGCCTCGTCCCACGTGTACCACCGCCGTGATCCGGGACGGACGACCGAACGCCTGGTCACCGGTGCTCATCACGGCCAGACCGTTAACCTGGCCCACCACGGCGCCATCGGTGTCGATAAGGAGGGTACCGTCGTTTAGGAGCCGGGTGAGTGTCTCCTCGGCGCCGCGCACGCGCTCTCGCCGTGCCAAAAGCGCCAGCGTCAGATGTCGGCCAAGAAGCTCCGGACTCTCGTCGGCATGGGCAAAAACGGCCGCCTCGCGAAGGAGGGCGTTGACCTCGCCGAGCCTGGCCGAGAGCCGGTCTTGATCCTCGGCCAGCTCGGCGCTGAAGCCGGCCAGGGCCTCAACCCCTCCCTCGCCAAGCGGGCATCCTGTCTCCCGGCCGGCGGCGTCCATCACAAACTGCTGGAAAGCCTTCAGGACCGCCGGGCTGGTGGCCATGTCGGCCTCAAACTCCACCTTGATGGGGAACAGGCGGCGAAAATCCTCGTCATACGTGAGGAGGAGATGGTAGAGCTCGGGCGTCGCCACCGCCATCACCATCAAGGAAACCGGGATGGGGTCAGGGGCCACGGGTGCCGTCGGACCGAAGAAGGGGATGTCGGGCGCCTCGATGCGGTATTGACCGAGCTTCAGCGCCCGCTTCAGGGCCGCATACGCGGCCGCGTCCTGCAAGAGTTCCGCCAGAGGCACCACGAGATACCCGCCCGATGCCCGCGCAACCGAGCCCGCGTGCAGTGTGGCCATCGGAGCGCCGTCGGTCGCCTGCACCTCGACGCGCCCGAACAGATTGCGGAAGGTCGGATTGGCCTCCAGGATGACCGGGGCGCCGGCACCCGCCTCGTGTTCCACCAGAAGTTCCACGTGGTAGCGATTGTCACCGGGCGTCCGGGCCGGGCCGCCGGCCGGCGCATCCGAGACCAGCTCCTCCAGGTGCCCGGCCATGTCCCGCACGACTCCCGAAAAATACGCGACGGCTGCGGGCGATTCGGCAAAGTGTCCCGACACGCTCTCCAAAAGAGGTCCGAGGGTCTCTTCAGAAAACGCGCGCGCATCTTCGGCGAGTGCATCCATGGCCTGTCGCTGGACGGCGCGAACCGTGCGGATAATCGGTCGGAGCACCTCGTCCAGGGCGGCCTGCCGTGTCTCAAACCCGCCCCGCGCGGAAACCGGCAGCGCCATGAAGGCCTGCGGGGAATACGGCTGGCCCTCGGGATTCAGCGGAATGGTGATGACCGGACCGGCCGGGGGCATCTCCACGGCGAAGCCTCGTTCGGCGGCCTCGGCCTGTGCCTGAGCCCAGGCGCGCTGCTGTTCGTCTTGAAATGGGTGCAGCAGAAGTTGGCGGCGGTGCTGGTAGGAGTCGCTTTCCAAGGCCGATCGTACTTGGCGACGCCCCTCGGCCACCAGGCGCTCGACCGCCGTCTGAAACTCGCGGCCGCGGGCAGCGGGAACCTCCACCAGGTGCCTAAGCCGCGGGCGCTCAAGGTCGGGCACCACGACACGGTCCGGCGGAGTCGGTTCGTGGCCCGCGCGTTCGCGGGCCGCCCGGAGAGCGTGGGTCGTCTTGCCGGTGCCCACGACGCCTACCAGCACCGCATGCGCGTGCATCTTCAGCGCAAATTGGAGGGCCGCCGCCGCCCGATCCTGTCCGATAAGACCGAGGTGAGGGGGTGCGAGTCCGTCTGACGGGAAGTCCTGCGGCTGAAAAACGCGGCGCGCACGGGCCGCCGGTATCCGGTGGCTGGTGCGAATCTGGTCAGGATGGGGTGAGCTGGGCATTGACGCCTTCCTTAATTACGATTGGCCGCGATTTCCAGCTCGCTTCGGACAGACGAAACCGTGTAGCCGCCACTCGCCGTCTTCATCACCCTCATCCTCTGGGGGGCGTGTGGCCGGTGCCAGGGGCGTTGGACGCCGATCGGCCGGGACTATCGGCCACATCGGGCGACGCCGAAGGGCGCTCGGCGGGCGCGTTATCGAGCGTGTCCCGTGCCGGGCGCCCCAACCCCCGGATGCCGGAGCAGTGAGGGAAACCCGACAAGCATCCGGCGCCGATGAGGGCTAGAACGGGACCCGGAACGCGCCTCCGCCCGTTCTAGGGAGAGGCGCCTGCTCGAGTCGCGGGATTAAGACGGCGTCCTCGGCCGGCAAGAAAGGCGCGGTGGAGCGTCCGCGTGCGCCCCAAGCCTTTCTCCCGCCCCTTATCACTCCACGGACGTCGACGAGTCTCGTTAGGCCGCGACGATGGCGGCCAGTCGGGGATGCGGATGCCTCTTCCTGGCTTCGCCGGTTTCTCTTCAACAACAGGACGCGCGCTGCGGCGCGAACGGCCGCCGTGCGCCAAAACGGGCGAGCGGGCAGGGAACGATGGTCCCGCGGCCTTAGGGTCGAACGATCGTAGGCGAAGAGAAGCCCCATTAGTAGCTTGACGCAAACGGCTGACACTTGGTGGGCTGGCCGCCGAAGGAGGAACGCTGGTGTTCTTTGCCGTGCTGCGTGAGGAGCCGCCCGAGACGCGGGTGGCGCTGGTGCCCGAGCACATCCGCCTGATGAGCGCGCAGGGGCACGCGGTCGGGGTGGAAACCGGGGCC
>JAJZYZ010000058.1 GCA_021797815.1 Bacillota bacterium | reverse complement strand
CACGATCTTTTCGCCGTCGACATAAATCTCCAGCGAGTCGCGATCTGCGATGTTGAGGGTCCGCCGGAGCTCAATCGGCAACACGACCCGGCCAAGCTCATCGACCCGCCGCACGATTCCCGTAGACTTCAAATGAGACACCTCCCATCCGATCCCTGAATCTATGAACCTCAATCTTGTGGTACACGATACCAGAACTTCCCAAAAACCACAAGGTTTGTCGACCCGCAGAGGAAAGATTTAGACGTCCGGGGTCTAAACCCCTTTTCTTGGGAGCCGGTGCGCGACTGCCAATTGAGCTTCCGGTAGAATGCGGCAGGAGAGCGGGGGATGGCGTGAACGAGATCTGGAGGATAGCCGGCGGCGTGAGGCTGCGCACCCTGGAGGGGGGCCGCGGTGCGAAGCTCGCGATCTTCTGGCCCGGTACCGGGCTTCCGGCCGAGGAGTTCCTCGACCTGGCCGGTCGTCTGCAGGCGTCAGGATTTCGTTCCATCCTATTGGACCCGCCCGGGCACGGACAGTCAGCCCCCTGGACCGGCGACTGGGCCTTTCAGCATGCGCGCGACATCCTGGCCGAACTCATCGAAGCTCATGGAAATCCCCCCGCCCTGCTCGTGGGGCACTCGTTGGGTGCGACCACCATACTGATGGCGCACGACCGTCTTTCCAATATTCGGGGGCTTGTGCTGGTGGATGGGGGACTTCCGCTCCCCGCTCCCTACAAGAATTATGCCGCCGCCGCCCGGGACCTCGAGGACTGGATGGCGGACAACACCTATCCGGATTGGGAGGCCTGGATCAGGAGCGCGCGCGCCGACCTCCACCATTGGGACGCCCTCGTGGAGGCCGGGGTCCGGGCCGCCATGCGCCAGACCCGCGCCGGCGTCGTACCCGCCATCGACCCCCCCAGCGTGGCGGCCATGCTGTACTGTCTGTCGGGATATGACGCCGCCCAGGTGGCGGCTTCATCTCTGCCAGTGCTCCTCTTGAGGGGGGCCGAGGTCGCGGAGTCCGACGCGCTCAATACGCTTCGCCTCCGCCTGCGGGCCCTCGTGGTGCAGACCATCGCGGGGGCCGGTCATGAGCTCGTGTGGGATGCTCCCGACGCGGTGGCGGACGGTGTGCTGGCGTTTGCCGAAACGGTCGACTGGGCATGAGAATGCATCGGGTGTGCCTGTGCGCATCGGTGACCGATACGTTTCCCGAAACCAGAGTGGGGCTCCTGCTGGCGGTCGGACTAAACAACGCCATCGCGTGGACGGAGGTGTCCCGGGCACTTGCCGATCTCGAGGACCGCGTTCAACGCGGGGTCCATACGCCATTTACGGAGAACGATCCCGAGGTGCGGGGCTGGCACGAGGTGTTTCGGGCCTTCGGCACCAATCCGCGGAAGTTTCGCCCGAGTCTCGACGCCCTCTCGCGCCGACTCTCCCGAAGCGGTGCACTTCCCCGCATCAACCCGGCCGTGGATGCGTACAATCTCGTCTCCCTCACGTTTGGTGTGCCGGCGGGCGCCTTTGATGCAGACACCTTAGGGGAGATCGTCGCGATCCGCACCAGCAGGGCGGGGGATCGGTTCACGCCGCTGGGCGAGCCGCAGACGGTGGAGTCGCCGAATCCCGCGGAGGTCGTCTACGCCGACGGCGATCGCGTGCTGACCCGGCACTGGAACTATCGGGATGCTGAGGCAACCAAAGTCACCCCGACGACGGTGAACGCTCTATTCTGCATGGATCGAGCGCGCGTGGAGTCACTTTCGGACGAGCGGCTGAACGAGGCGGTTGAGGCGCTCGCGGATCTGGTACGACCATATGCCCGGACCCTGCAGCAAGGGTTCGTAAGCGTGAGGGCGCCCGAGATGGAGTTCGCGTGGTAGGACGGGATCGCAAATGCTAGGAGACTGCCAGAGTCCGCGCAGGGCACGCCGTGCCGGGATCGGGTCCGGGCCGAGAGTCCCGGGCGGTGTTTCGTGAGCCGGAGTTCTCTGTTCTCCGCGGTCACACAGATACGGCCAACGGCGGCCGGGTTCTTTGATGTCGACGTTCATCCCGATTGGTCCGTGGGCGGCAAGCCGAATGGTGGCTACCTTCTTGCCATGTTGGGCCGCGCGGCTGCCATGTCCTCGGAGCGGCCGCATGTCACCGCGGCCAGCGCCCACTTCCTGCGTGCGCCGGATCCGGGAACGGCCGTCGTCGAAACAGAGGTGCTTCGCCATGGGAGGACGGTAAGTCAGGTCCGGGCACGCCTCCTGCAGGGTGGCCGGCCGGCCGTCGAGGCGCTCCTGGTGACGGGCACCCTGGATGAGAGCGCCACCCCGCGCTGGAGCGGAGGGGTTCCCGATCCGGAGATGGCCGCTTTTGATATCTGCGTCCGTCTGCCGCCCTCTACACCCGGCGGAGGCGCGGTGCCCATCTTAAGCCAGGTTGACGTTCGGGTAGACCCGGCCACGCTGGACTTCCAGTGCGGAAGGCCGACCGGCCATGGCGAGATCCGGGGCTGGCTCCGGATCCCCGGCGAGGATCGGCTGGATGCGGCCGCGCTCCTTTATGCGGTGGACGCACTTCCTCCGGCGACGTTCGATATCGAATTCACCGGCTGGGTGCCTACCGTGGAGCTGACGGCATACGTGCGGGCGCTTCCGGTGCCGGGACCGGTCCGGGTGCTGCAGCGTGCCCGGCTGATTGACGGCGACCGGGTGGACGAGGTCTCGTTCGTCTGGGACGCCGCCGGGCGGCTCGTGGCACAGGCGACTCAACTGGCCGCCATTCGCTTCGCTTGACCGGGTCCGCGTACCGGCTCGCCTTTCGCCCGCCGCGTCTATCTGCTAGACTCCGCGCTACGGGCGCATCCACAGTCAGAAAATCTGCAGGACCGGGCCGAGAGGCGCATCGAAACCGTGGCCGCTGGACTGCCGTTTTCGGATCCTCGCGCCCCTTGCGGTTTTGGGGCCAGCGGAATATTCTTCACGCCCAGCCAAGATTGCCCTCGACTTCTCGCCAGCCGGAAAGGAGTGCCGCATGAGCCGACAGACCTGGTTCATCACGACCCCCATCTACTATCCGAGCGACAATCTCCACATCGGCCACGCCTATACCACGGTGGCCGCCGATGCCCTCGCACGCTACCACCGCCTGCGGGGCGAGGAGGTCTGGTTCTCCACCGGTACGGATGAACACGGCCAGAAAATGGAGCGGGCCGCGCGCGACCAGGGACTCGAGCCGCCCGCGCTCGCGGATCGGGTCGTGTCGGGAGTGAAGGACTTGTGGGCCACGCTGCACATCTCCTACGACGACTTCGTGCGCACCAGCGAGCCTCGCCACGCCGCTGTCGTCCAGGCTCTGTTTGAGCAGCTGAAACGCCAGGGCGACATCTACAAGGGAGAGTACGCAGGATTTTACTGCGAGCCGGACGAGGCGCTGTGGCTTGAGTCCCGGCTCGTCGACGGCAACTGCCCCGACTGCGGCCGCCCGGTGACCCGCGTGACCGAGGAGAGCTATTTCTTTCGGATGAGCCGCTATCAAGACCGCCTGCTGCAGCACTTTCGGGACCACCCAGACTTTGTGGAACCGGCCAGTCGACTTCACGAAATGGTCAATTTCGTCGAGCAGGGACTGGAGGACCTGTCCATCTCTCGAAAAGATGTCAGATTCGGCATCCCCGTCCCAGATGACCCGGAGCACTCCGTCTATGTGTGGTTTGATGCGCTGCTGAACTACTTGACCACCGCCGGTTACCTGTCCGAACCGAGTCGGTTTTCCCGCACCTGGCCCGCCAGCGTCCACCTCGTCGGCAAGGAGATCGTCCGCTTTCACGCCGTCATCTGGCCCACCATCTTGATGGCGCTCGGCCTGCCTCTGCCCGATCGGGTCTTCGGACACGGGTGGCTCCTTTTGGAGGACACGAAAATCTCCAAATCGCTCGGCAATCTCATCGATCCGAACGCGCTCGTGGGGCGCTACGGGGTCGACGCGGTCCGGTACTATCTCCTGCGCGAAGTGCCGTTCGGGGCGGATGGCATCTACTCGGAGAGGGCCTTGGTGGAGCGGATCAATGTGGACCTGGCCAACGACCTCGGGAACCTGCTGCACCGGACCGTGGCTATGGTCACGCAGTTCAACGGCGGAGTGGTCCCACCCTACCGAGCGGGGCTGGAGGCCCCGTCGCTGCGACGGGCGGCCGAACTCGCCGTCGCCGCCGTGGAAGAAGCGATGGACCGCCTGGAGCTCCACCGGGCCATTATGGCCATCCAGGGTCTGGTGCGGGCAGCCAACCGCTACATCGAGGATCGGAGGCCCTGGGCGCTCCATCGCGATCCGGGCGCCCGTGAGTTCCTGGACGATGTTCTCTACAACCTGGTCGAGGCCCTGCGAGTTACGGCTATTCTGCTGTCGCCGTTTCTCGTCGAGACGCCGGAGCGAATCCTCAGTGTCCTGGGGCACGACGAGGCCGAGGTGCGCTGGGACGCGACGGCATGGGGTGCCACGGTTCCGGGAAGTGTGGTCACGGCAACCGACCCTCTGTTCCGACGCATCGACTCCCACGCTGATGAAGACCTGGCCGAACATCCGTCCCCCCGGGGAGAAAGCCCGGAACCCGATGCGGCCGCCGTGTCCCCGTCCGGCATCTCCATCGATGAGTTCCGCCGGCTCGATCTTCGAGTGGCCCTGGTGCGGGAATGCGTTCGGGTCGACAATGCCGACCGGTTGCTGAAACTGACCCTGGAGGTCGGCGAGGAGACGCGGACAGTGGTGTCCGGCATCGCGGCCCACTATGCACCGGCTGACCTCGTAGGGCGATCGGTGGTTCTGGTCGCCAACCTCAAACCCGCTACGATTCGCCAGATCCGCTCGGAAGGCATGATCCTGGCCGCCTCCGACGGCGATGGCAGCCTGTCGATCGTGGGGCCCTGGAGCGACATAGCGGCGGGGAGTCGGGTAACTTGAGTCGGGGGGTGACCCTCTACGATTCCCACTGTCACCTGCAGGACCCCGCCTTCGACCTGGACCGGGACGATCTGTATCGGATGGCGGAGGATGCCGGTATCGCGGTCATCATCCCTGGGTACTCCCTCGTATCGTCAGACGCGGCGGTAGGCCTCGCGCATCGTTACCGAGGCGCCGCCGCGGCCGTGGGGGTGCACCCGCACGAGGCTTCGGAGGCTCTTACCACCGATGCCCAAGTTAGACTCGGCGCCCTCCTGTACGATCCCAAGGTGGTAGCAGTCGGTGAGATAGGTCTCGATTACTATCGGGATCTCTCGCCCCGTGACACGCAGCGTGAAGCGTTCCGGCGGCAACTCCTCTGGGCGCGCGCCGCCGGCCTTCCCGTCAGCGTGCACAGCCGGGACGCCGAGGCGGACACACTGGCCATCCTCCGGGAGGTGGGGCACTGCGAGGGGGTCCTTCACTGTTTCTCCGGCAGTGACAGGTTTTTGGACGCGCTGTTGGACATCGGCTTTTATATTTCCGTCGCGGGCCCGATTACGTTCAAGAATGGGGAGAAACTTCGCGAACAAGTAAAAGGGGTACCGCGGGAGCGAATTCTCGTGGAGACCGACGCCCCTTACATGGCACCGCATCCGCACCGCGGGCACAAAAACCGCCCGGAATGGGTAGTGTATACTGCCGGAATGGTGGCGGATGTACTTGGCGAAGACCGAAAGAAGGTATTTGCCGAGTTGGCGTCGAATACCAGACGGCTTTTTTGGCGCTTGGACATGGGCGCTGAGGGAGGGGATCGATAGCCGGCCACAGACAGGTTTCGATAGTAGTTTGTGGCGATACATAGCGGATCCAGACGGAAGCGAAAGGGGCCTGATGTGTGACCCATAGGCGGACGCTCCGCCGCCCGGATTGGCGTTGGATCTGGGCCGCGAGCGCAATCGCCGCAGTGGGACTCGTATCTACTCGTATCCACTCTGCACAATTGACCCTGGTGAGTCCCCAGGGGGTGGTCCAGAAGCGTTTTTGGACCTGGGACGCAAACTGGCGTTCCGCACTGCGGCAAGCCGGGGTGAGGGTGAACCGACACGACGTGCTGAGCCTTGGATTGTTCGCCTCTCCAACCGAACCACTGGTTATCCGGCGAGCCATCCCCGTCGAAGTCGTCACCCCGCACCACCGGTACCGAACGTGGACGACGGCGTACCGTGTCAAGGACGTCCTGTCGCGGCTTCATATCGCGCTGGCACCGCTCGATGTGGTCAAGCCGAGACTCGACGCACTGATCCGGCGTCCTACGATTATCAACGTGCTCCGGCGCTGGTACGTTACGCGTGAAATGACCAGCGCAGTTCCATTTTCCACAGTCTACGTGCCGGATGCCAACATGTATGTGGGCAACCGCTCAATTCTTACGCGCGGCGCCGACGGTAAGCGCGTCGTGATGACTCGGGTACTGATGCAAGACGGCAAGCCCATCCGAACGACGGTGGCATTGACACGTATGCTGCAGCCGGTGGTGAATCGGCTGGTAGCCGTCGGAACGGACAACACGGTTAGCCGTGGGGGCCAGGTCATCCAGTTCACGAGGGAAATTACGGTGGTCGCGACCGCCTACTGGCCCAATCCCGCATGGTCCAACGGCTATACGGCCACCGGCATGCGGGCCCAGTACGGGGTGGTCGCCGTGGACCCGCAGGTGATTCCCCTCGGCACCCACCTGTACATACCGGGCTACGGGTTTGCCGTAGCCGCAGACACGGGCGGCGCCATCGTCGGCGACCGTATCGACCTATGCTTCAACTCCGAGTCCGCGGCACTCAACTGGGGCCGCCAGACGGTGCAGGTCTTCGTCGTCCGATAGGGGCCCGAACGGGTATCCTAAGAGGTAATGGACGGCGATGAGAGGTTCGGAGCCCTTAATCCGGACGGGCGCTCCAGGCCCGGGCGATTCTCGGCCAAGAAACACTGGGGCCAGCACTTTCTTCGGGACGCCGGGGTGGTGGACGCCATTGTGGCGGCCATCGATCCCGGTCCCGGGATGTGTGTTTTGGAAATCGGACCCGGGAGCGGTGCCCTTACGGGACCGCTGGTAGCGTCCGGCGCCAGGGTGGCGGCGATAGAAATCGATCCGGAGCTGGTCCGCTTGCTTCGCGCGCTCTATCCTCCGCCGGCGCTTCTAGTGTGGGAGGGCGATGCCGCCCGGACCGACTGGGGAGCGGTGGTGCACGAGGCGTGCGGCGAAAACCCCTTCACTATGGTTGGCAATCTTCCCTACTATCTGACCGGACCCTTGCTCGCGCGGCTGTGGGAGCACGACTACGCCTGGGAGCGGGCGGTGGTGATGTGCCAGTCGGAGGTGGCCGTCCGCCTGGCCGCCGAGGTGGGAAGCGCGCCCGCCGGAGCCCCCACCGTCCTCTTGCAGAACCTGGCTACCGTTCGCGTTCTGCTGCAGGTGCCCCCGACCGCCTTTGACCCGCCGCCGGAGGTGCAGTCGACCGTCATCGAAATCGCGCGCCGCGCTCACCCGGTGGTTGCGGTGGGGACCGCGCTGCGAACCTTGGTGCGGGCCGGATTCGGCCAGCGGCGGAAGATGCTCGCGCGGGCGCTTGCAGCCACCGGGCTCAGTCCCGAGTGGTGGAAGGAGCGGCTGCAGGACCTTTCTATAGACAGCCGCATCCGGGCCGAACGGCTCTCGCTCGACCAGTGGCGGGACCTCGCGACCCTTTTTTCGAGGGAGGACCCTCATGCCGAGCGACAGAAACTGGTTTGAGAGCCCGACCGAAGGGCGCCTCGACATCGATGAGATGTTCCGGTCTATCCTGGCCTACGTCGAGCAGGACCCGGAGCAGGCCTACCAGCTTATCGTCGGGTCTGACTCGCACACCCGCCATGAGACGTACTTCGTGACCGCGGTGGTCATCCACCGGATGGGCAAGGGTGCCCGGTATTACTTTAGCCGGTCCCGGCACCGGGCCATCCGGAGCCTGCGTCAGAAGGTCTTGTTTGAGACGTCGCTGTCGCTGCAGGTGGCCGCCCGTCTGACCGAACTGCTGGAAGCGTCCAAGGTGGCCGATCTGGACGTCGAGATCCACGTGGATGTTGGACAGCAGGGCGAAACCCGGACCCTCATCCGCGAGATTGTCGGCATGGTTACCGGGTCGGGATACCGCGCCCGCATCAAGCCGGACTCTTTCGGAGCCTCTTCCGTCGCGGATAAGTTCACCAAATAGCCAGATGTGGACGAAAAACCCCTTGACCGAGCCACGGGGCCGTTGGTAGAATAGTCGACCTCGCTTGACTGGGGGCACCCTTCGTGTTAACGTAAAGTCAGGTCCTTCAAGACTGGAAGGATGTGATGGGGCTTTGGCCGCCAAAAGCGTTCTGGATGACATTCGGCGCGAGCTGGACGGACACGTCGGGGAAAAGATTCGCGTCAAAGCAAACAAGGGCCGCAAGAAGATTGATGAAAAAGAGGGCGTCCTCGAGAAGACGTACCCTCATATTTTTGTCGTGCGTATCGAGGAAGGAAGCATCTCCGAGCGCCGTGTGTCCTACAGCTATGCAGATGTGCTGACGGAAACGGTGGAGCTGATCCTGCCGGAGTCGGCCAGCTGACGGTCGCATAACCCCATGACGGTAACCCGACAACATCGCGCGGAACCCAAATCCGCGCGGTTTTCTTTTGTCGGACGCGGTCGTGGCAGCCGTCGATGAAGGCTCACCATGGGCGGTTCCCGTCACGAAGAGCTCGCGGCGGCGACAGGAGATCGGCTCCAGGGCGGCTAATGCTCGCATGTGAACGCGACAACGGCACTTTACGCACGGGCGAAAGTCACCCTGTCTCTCGACGTGGAGCCCGGACCTCGATCGGGCTTTCATCAGGTGGACATCGTCCTTCACCGCATCGCCGCGGCCGACCGGCTGACGATAGAGCCGGCGGCGCGGTCCTCGTTTGTGGTCTCTGGGCGCGGTGAGACACCAGACACCGACAATCTCGCCTGGCGTGCGTTCAGATTGCTGGAAGACGTGCTGGAAGTGTCCCTCGCCTGCCGGCTCCACCTGTACAAAACCCTGCCGATCGGGGCCGGACTGGGCGGCGGCAGCGCCGATGCCGCCGCAGTTCTCCGTTGGGGCATGGCCCGGAACCCGCGTGCGAAAGACAAGATTCTGAAGGCCGCCGGGGGACTAGGCGCCGATGTGCCGTTTTTGACCGGCGTCGCCGGACGGACGGCGCGGGCGACGGGACGCGGCGACGTGCTGGAAACGCTCTGTCCGCCGAGGGCGGGGAGTCTCGTCATCGCCTATCCGGGCATCATGGTTCCCACGGCGGCGGTCTACGAAACGTTTGACCGGGTGGGCCCGGCCGCTCCGCCCTCAACGCCGGGTCTCGTGGACGCCCTCACAAGGCGCGTGATACCCTTTCAGTTGAGCAACCAGCTTGAGAAGGCGGCCTTTCATGTCGCCCCCGGTCTGGCGGGCTTTCGGGAGTCCCTGGAGCGCCTGGGGGCGCCGCCGGCACGCACCGTCATGTCCGGAAGCGGGTCGAGCTATGCGGTATGGCTTGAAGACCACGATGAGGCGCTGGCACTGGCCGGCTCGCTGAGGCGCGCAGGAGTGCCGTGGGTCCGGACCGAGAGACTGGCAAAGGGGGCGGGCGATGGACGCGGTAGTGCTGGCGGGCCAGGACAATGAGGGGCGGCTTCGCGACGTATCTGACCAAGCTTACGAGGCGCTTATCCCCATTTGCGGGCGCGCCATGGTTGACTGGGTCCTCGATGCGCTGGAAAATACGCCCGCCATCTCGCGGGTCCGCCTCGTCGGTCCGCGGATGACCCGGCCGGGAATCGAGGTCCTGAGTCCCGGCGACACCCTCTTTGACAACATCGAGCGAGGCCTGCGCGGACTTCCTCCCGATGAGCCGGTCCTGGTGGCCACGGCCGACATTCCCCTCATCACCCCGGCCATCGTGGCCACCTTTCTGGAAGAGGCACAGCGGCTGGGCGAGGCAGACATGATTTATCCCATCATTCCACAAGCGGCGATTCTGGGCGCCTGGCCGGGCGTCCAGCGCACGTATTTCCGATTTGCCGAAGGCGTGTTCACGGGCGGCAATCTGTTTCTCGTCCGTCCGCAGGTGGCGGCGGTGCTCCACGCGCGGGCCGAGAGGCTGCTGCAGCACCGAAAGTCGCCCGTTCTTCTGGCGCGCGACATTGGTTACGGGACCCTCCTGAAGTTTTTGGTGGGGCGTCTTCCGATTGCGCAGGTAGAGGCGCGTGCGGGGGAACTCCTCGGGATCCGGGGACGGGCACTGGTCTTCTCGCATCCGGAAGTTGGCGTCGACGTTGACAAGCCGAGCGACCTGAAGCTGGTCCAGGAACTGATGGAGGAGGCGGAGAGCGGTACCCATGCGTGAGCGGGAGCGTCGGCTGATTGCCCTCACCCGCCTCGTCACGGCCCGGCCGGGTGCGGACGAAGCCTTGTCCTTTCTGGCTGCCCGCCTCAAGGTGGCCAAGTCCACGCTCAGTGAAGACCTGGCAGAGGTGAAGGATGCTCTCCACGAGGCCGAGCTGGGCGTCGTGGAGACGCAGGTGGGGCCCGGCGGCGGCATCCGATTTCACCCGACGCTGGACGAGAAGACGGCGCGGGCCGCCGTCCGCGGCTGGTGTGAGGCGCTGTCCGATGTGCGGCGGCTCACGGGCGACGGGTTTTTGTACATGACAGACCTCTTGTTTGACCCGCATGCCGTGGACCCGCTGGGAGCGGTGCTGGCCGAGCGGCTCGAAGGCCGGGAGGCGAAGTTCGTGGTGACCGTCGAGACCAAAGGCATACCGCTGGCCCTGGCGGTGGCGCGCGAGCTGAGCCTTCCCGTCGTCCTCCTGCGGCGCGACAATCGTTTATCCGAAGGCCCCTCGCTGTCTATCAACTACCTGTCCGGCTCCTCCCACCGCATTCAGTCTATGTCTATCGCCCAGCGCAGTCCCGTCCGGGGGGCACCGGTCGTGTTTGTCGACGACTTCATGAAGGCGGGCGGCACCGCCCGCGCGGCCGCCGACCTCCTTTCGGAGCTGGGCGCGCGGGTGGTGGGGGTGGGGGTGCTGGTGGCGACCCGCAAGCCGGACCCCAAGTTGATTGATGGGATCTTAAGCGCGCTGACCTGGGACGGGGAGGGCAGCATCGCGCCGACCGCCTGGGTGGCGGAGCGGCTGGGCCTCGAAATGCCGATGACAGCGAAGTGAGGCGAGCGATGGCAGCTGTGACATTGGATGATGTACGGCAGGCGCGAGACGCCCTGCGTGGCATTACGTACGTGACGCCCCTGCAAGAGTCGGGGGCGTTGAGTGATCTTTTGGATACCCGCCTGTTCGTAAAGCTCGAGAGCCTGCAGCGAACCGGTTCGTTCAAGCTCCGGGGCGCGTACAACCGCATGCGGCGCATGACACCTGAGGAACGGGAGCGCGGCGTGGTCGCGGCCTCGGCCGGCAATCACGCGCAGGGCGTGGCCCTGGCGGCTTCGCTCGTCGGTACCTCGGCCGTCGTCGTGATGCCGGAGTTGGCGTCGGTGGCCAAAGTCACCGCCACCGAATCCTACGGCGCCCAGGTCGAGCTGCATGGACGCCACTTTGATGACGCGTTTTTTCGGGCGGAGGCCATCGCCGCCGAGAGCGGCCGTCTTCTCATTCACGCGTTTGAAGATCCGCTCATCATCGCCGGGCAGGGCACCGTGGCCCTTGAGATGCTGGACGCCAAGCCGGATCTCGACATTCTGGTGGTGCCGATCGGAGGCGGGGGCCTCATCTCCGGCATCGCGCTGGCGGCCAAGGGGCTCAATCCTCGCATCAAGGTGATTGGCGTACAGGCGGAAGGGTCCGACGCGGTGGTGCGCGCCCGTAAGGCCGGGCACCTCGTTCCCCTGGGGGAAGTGTCAACGATTGCCGACGGAATCGCGGTCAAACAGCCCGGCACGCTGACGTTCGCCCTCATTGAGGAGTATGTGGACGAGCTCGTCACCGTGAGCGACCACGACATCAGCCGCGCCATTCTCCTGTTTCTTGAACGGGCCAAGCTGGTGGTGGAGGGGGCCGGGGCGGCGCCGCTGGCGGCGCTTCTGGCGGGGCGGATCCCCGTGGGGGCGGAGCGCGTGGGCATCGTGGCATCAGGCGGCAATATTGACGTGGGGCTCTTATCCCGCCTCATGGAGAAGGGCCTCACCGAAGAAGGCCGGCAACTCCACTTGAAAGTTGTTATCGGCGACAGTCCCGGGCAGCTCTCCCGCCTTCTGACGCTCATCGCCGAGCATCAGGTCAATGTGCTGGCCGTCGAACATGAGCGGTGGCATCCAGGCATCAGCCCCAATCAGGTGGAGGTGCGCCTCATCCTGGAAACCCGCAACGCGCGGCATGCGACGGAGGTGGTGGACGGGGTCCGTGCCACCTATCCCAACGCCGAGGTGTTGGCCTAAGCTGATGAGAGTCTGAAATCGTGCCCAAAATTTCGACAACTAGCAGGATCTTCTTCCGGGCGATGAGAATTGGTCCGCCAAGCTGGCGTGCCGACAGCGCAGGGAGGAAGACCCACCATGGAAGTAACAGACGTCAGGCTCCGGCGGATTGCCAGTGACGGTAAGATGAAGGCCGTGGCTTCCGTGACTTTGGACGGCGAGTTCGTCGTGCACGATGTGAAGGTCGTGGAGGGCACAAAAGGGTTGTTTGTGGCGATGCCGAGTCGTAAGACCGCCGACGGGGAGTTCCGCGACGTGGCCCACCCCATCACCCCGACCGCCCGTGAGCGCATTCAGCGTGCGGTGCTGGATCGGTTCCAGGAAGCCTGAGAGCCGGTCTGAAAAGGGCACCGCCGTGAACGGTGCTCTTTTTTGTTGACTTGCACCAGGGGACCGGTTGGGGGACCATTAGCGTAGCCTAGCGAGGGCGGGTGAGCGATGTGACCGGAGCGGTAATCCTGGCGGCCGGGCAGGGCACTCGGATGCGCTCTCATCGGGCGAAGATTCTACTCGAACTGGCGGGGCGGCCGTTCCTGGAACACGTCTTGGGGCGGGCTTCCGCCCTTTCTTTGTCTTCAGTGGTGGTGGTCACCGGATTCGATGCCGAGCGGGTCGAGGAACTTGTGGGAACCCGCGCCGCCACGGTCAGGCAGCCGGGCGTGCTGGGCACCGGCGACGCCGTTCGGCGGGCGCTCCATTTGCTGCCACCCGATGTGGATCGGGTCCTGGTTCTCTACGGTGACTGCCCGCTTGTGCCCGAACCCCTTTTGCAATCCCTTCTCGACCGAGCTGCCTCCGGGTCCACCGGGGCCATCCTGCTGACGGCGGTCATGTCAGACCCCAGCGGACGGGGCCGCATTATCCGCGACCCGGCCGGCCACCTCGTCCGCATTGTGGAGGAGAAAGAGGCAGACAGCGACGAGCGCCTGATCCGAGAGATCAACACCGGCATTGGGCTGTGGCCGCGGGCGCATCTGGAACGAATCCTCCCGTCCCTGCCCTCTCACGACGGGGAGCAGTATCTGACCGATGCGGTGGCGGCGCTTCTGGCCGAGGGGGTCGCCGTGGACGTCGTGGAGGCCTTCGATCCGGAGCCGGTGATGGGTATCAACACCAGGGAGGAGCTGGCCCGCGCGGAGGCGTATATGCGCCGCGAGACCAACACGCGGCTCATGGCGTCCGGGGTCACCCTGGTGGACCCGGCCACGACCTACATCGATCCGGAAGTGGTGATCGGCATGGACACGGTGGTCCTGCCCATGACCACCATTCGCGGGCGGACCGTTATCGGAGAGAACGCGCGCATCGGGCCCATGGCCACGATCGTCGACAGCGAAGTCGGAGACCAGGTGGTGGTGGGCTCGTCGACGGTGGAGTCGAGTCACCTCATGGCGCATGTAGTGGTGGGGCCCTATAGTCATCTGCGCGCCGGCACCTATCTGGAGCGGGACGTGTACATCGGCAACTACGTGGAGCTGAAGAATGCGCGGATGGGCCTCGGGTCGAAGGCGGGGCACCACTGCTATCTCGGAGACGTGACCGTCGGCAGCCACG
>JAJZYZ010000057.1 GCA_021797815.1 Bacillota bacterium | reverse complement strand
TCACGGTGACCTGCGCGTGCCCATCTCCGCGGTCCAGGACGTGAGGGTGGTGGACGACGTCATCCATGCCGTCCACGGGATGAAGTTGCCGGGGTCGCGTCTCCCGGGGGTGTTTGCCATGGGAACATTCGTGACCGGGTCGGAGACCACGTTCGCGATCGTGCATCATGGCAATGCGCGGGGCCTGAAGGTGACGCTCACCGGGGCGCCCTATGACGCAGTGATTATCGGTCTTGAAGACCCCGAAGGAGTCAAGGCTCGTTTGGGGTTTTAGGACCGTACCCGAGGGAACCCGGGACCGGAAGAAGACCACGCCATTCCTGCGTGGCGGGCGGGTCCCATCCCAGCGCTCGCGGCGCCGCACAAAATCACGCCCGGTTGATGCCAGCCTCTTCTGCAAGCAAAGAGAGGTCGTGCCACGGGCGGGTAAAGCGTGGACGCCCCCACCCGACTACGGTGGAGTCTGCCCCCCATGCTTCGCTCCTCCCAGCGAGGAGCGGCACGCTCATGGCCGCGGTTTTGGGCCTTCCTTCGACCCCGTCCCGTGCCGCGCGGGCTGTCCTGGGCCCCGGGATTGCGTTTGGTCGTATCGAAATGGACCGTTTGGTTGTCAAGGTTTACCCAAATGGGTCACGAGCAGTTGCGGCTGTCCACGCTCCTCGCGGCTGGTCACTGGGGCACCTCGGCTGGACCCCTAGGCCGAGACGATGGACCTGGGATGATGATGATGACCACGATTCAAGAGATCAAACGACGGCCAGGGGCGGGTTGGTCCGTCGCGGCAATCGTGACCGCGCTGGGCATTGACCCTAAGCCCGTTCGGAAGTACTGCGCGCCGACGGACTTTTCTCCCGCCTCGCCCGACGCGGCCGTCGAAGCTTGACCCTTTTAAGCCGACCATCGACGCTTGGCTTCAGCCCGATGCGCAACAGTGGTACCGGCAACGGCACACGGCCCAACGCATCTGCGACCGGCTCCACGAAGTCATGCAGGACCGTGGGCATAAGCAGGTCTGGGACATAGCTTGGATGGGGCTCATCCCGGGCAATGCGCGTAGAGTGAGGGGAGGGAGTGGGCCGCCAGCCATCTGCCGGACCTCTATTGCCAACCAGGAGCCTTTTCAGTATATGCGGGCAGGGCTGGCGCCCGACACCAGTCTCGTCATCGGCCGTCCCGGGTGGCGTCAGCGGGGCCGGAGCGCCCACACGGATGCCCGAGCCGCCGCCAGAGCCTCGCTGTCGGCCGGACGGATATGAGACCCCGCTCCAAGCTCCCGACTAGTCCATATCGGTCATCATGACGTGAGCCAAGCCGGTTCTCCACGGCCGAGCGTCTTCTGCCGACCGGACAGCTGCCGGCTTCTTTGGGCGCGCGCTGAAGGCCGGTCTCAGCGCCCACCGACCGGATCGGCCGATGCCAGAGGCTCATCCCTTGGACGGCGGAGCCTCGCTGTACGACCCCCATTGGAGGAGAGCCTTCACACCCGCCGGACCTCTTTAGACCTTGCGGGCCTTCTCGGTCCGCCAACCTGCCCCCACTGGCTTGCGCCTATCGATCGCCCACTAGGATCTTGTGACCGTTTTCACAAGTACATCAGTTTGGCATGGTGAAAACAGCCGTTGACGTACCGGAAACAGCCCTGGCCGTCTCCGGCCGTGGTCCGAAGACTCCGACAGACCGACGGAAAGGCTGGTGGATCCCATGCTGACGGCTCACAAGCCGCTTCGAGTGACTGCCGTGCGTGCCGTCCCTTTCAGAAGTTCCGAGGACCGGACTCTCGAACTCTGGCGACTTTCTTTGGTATTCTTCGCGCTCACGGACGTAGCGGCCCACCTGTTTGCGAGTCCCGGGGCCACAACGCTGGTCTCATATTGGATTGACATCGAAAGCGCCGCCTACGGTCTCATCGCGGTCGTGTATCTTCTGGGCCTCCGCCGTTACTACGGTCCGCCCATCCTGTTCACCGCGTACAATCTCGTCATGTTTTTTCTGTCCGGGGTTATTCCGCTCCCGTTCGGCATCAGCCCCGCGCCTCTTGCCGGCCATGTGCAGTTCCTGGACTACTCGTTCGGCCGGGGAGCATCTGTCGCGGCCTGGCTGTACCTCCTGATCGTAGGCATGGTCATGTTGAAGAAGGACCCCGGCTCGCGCCTGAACCATCTTCTGGACACCGCCCCGGGGAGTCCGCAGGCGTAACCATTTAGGGCCGGGCGTCCTGTCGCCTGCTTCTGCTCGCGGAAGCGTTGTGGGGCGCGGGTCATGCCCCGCGCTCGGGGCCCGTTGGATGCGGGCAGTCCGGCTGTGGTCACCCGCACGCCCCACCCGTGACGTCTGAGTGAGCCCACGGCCCATAAGGACCCGGGTCTCCACCGGCTGGGCGAAGACACGGGACGTGGCAGAAGGGATCCGCCTTAGGGGGACAGGGTCCAGTAATTCGGGTACAGCAGCCCGGACACCGGGTTATAGGTAGACACCGTACCGTGCAGCGTCTTTACGTGCGTGATGATGAATCCGATGCCCGCGTACCCGCCGGCCAGCCACGGGAGGAAGATCACCGGATTGTCCTTTTGGATGAACTCCTCGTAGCTAAAGAGTGCTGCTTTGGCCTGGCTCGGCGAGCCGGGCGCGTAGCTCTCTTTTATCAGCGTATTGGCCGTCGCACTGTTGTAGCCGCCGCCATTGGAGGCCGACCCGGTGGCAAAGAGGCCTCCCCCCGTCGGGTAGTAATCAGGCTCATAGGTCCAGTCCATGGGACCCATCATCGACCACTTGCTTGGATCCGACTGGTTGGCGATGGCCACGAGTTCGTTGACGGGCATGGACTTCAGCTGAACCTGGATGCCCTCTTTCGCCCACGCGTGCTGGATGACTTCCATCATGTTAGTCAAAGAGGTGCTGCCGGTCAGGTAGGTCATTGTGAAGGCGAACTTCACACCGCCCTTCGTCATGACGCCGTTGACCAGACGCCATCCGTGGCTCATCAGGAGACTGCGGGCCGCCGCCGGATTGTACGGATACAGCGCGTGGCTGAGCACAGGGGCATCGAACTCGGTCGTCGGCCTGGAGGCGAGGGGCCCGTAGCTTTGGACGCCGTTGCCGTGGTAGACGTAGTTGATGAGTCCGGGCTGGTTGACGCCCATTTGCAGCGCCTCCCGGACGTACTGGCGGGCAAAGTAGGGGCCCAATCCTCCGGGCGCCTGGGTGCTCTCGTTCGGCAGCATGTAACTGAATCCAAAGGGATATGTGGCCCGGACGACATCGTTTTTGAGCTGGCTGCGGGCGCCCCAGTACCCATTGGAGACATATCCGAGCTGCACGGTTCCCTTTCTTAAGGCGGCAAACTCGGATGCCGTCGACGTCTCGTATTGGAATACCAGCTTTTGGATGGACGCTCTGTGACCGCCGTACTTCGGATTGGCGACATAGATCCAGTAATTGTCGGGCTGGGAGGAGGAGTAGTGATAGGGCCCGTCGATGACCTGGTACACCCGCGCGCCGGGCGTGTTGGCGACCGCATGAATGAAGGTGAGCTCCTTGGTCATATTGCCGGGATGCTTATCCCACACGGACGCCGGTACCGGTTCCAACTGGCCGAGTCCGTTCCGGATGAACCATACGGGGTTCACGGGCTTGCTCACCGTGACCTGAACGGTCTTGGAGTTCAACGCGACCACGTTTGTCCACATGGCCGGCACGCCGCCGATGCCCGACCCTCCCTGCACCCAGACGGCCTTGGGCTGGCTCGCGGCCTTCAGGACATCCCACGTAAACACGACGTCTCTGGCGGTGACCGGGGTGCCGTTGGACCACTTATAGCGGGAGCCCAGGTGGATGGTGTAAACGGTGTCGTGGTGACTGACCGTGATGGACGACGCCAAGGACCTGCTGTAATCGATGCGGTCGCTGGCCGTCACGTCCAACAGCGGCTTGTACTCGAGGGCGATAAAATCGAGATTGACGAGCGTGTAGGCCGTGCTGGAGATGACCGGAAAATACCAGTTGGGGGCCTGCGTCGGGCTCACCGCCACCACCACCGAGCTTTTGGCGGCAGGAGTGGCCGCCGGCGATCCGCAGGCGCTCAGAACCGCTCCCATCAGCAATACCGCCGCAGCGCCGGCGTTGCGGGTTCGACGGGCCCGGCGGCTCGACCGCGCAGCATGCACGCTGGCCGCCGGCGGTCTTTTCGGTCCCTTGCGACCGAAGGACCGGGCCGCTTCGGCGGACACACCCAAGCGAAGGGGGCGAAGAACGTGAGACAGGGCGTGCGCCGCCTTGGTGCGTGGACTTATCACCGACATCACCTTCCTTACAGGAGCACACCTCACAGACGAAAAGAGAACTCCCGACGACATCCACTTCCCCTCGGGCCCGCTTTCTCCTCTACGCGGGCAACGGATTGACCGTAAGAATCGCACGCCTCACTGGCCCGTCGCGAGAGGCTCGGAACTTCGGCGGAACGCGTCTGTCAGATACGAATCGGTCTCCTGAAAAAGACCCGCACGCGAGTGCGGGTCTTCGGAAGCCTGCGTCGGCCCGGGCCGGCGCGCGGTAGGCGCGGCCCGCGGCCGAGCTTGGGGCCAACCGATCCGACGGCACCGGCCAGCCGACTCTTGACCCGTTTTTCAGCACCCTGGCTCTTGTCGAATCCAGACCCTTGGCAGCCCGCGCCGTCAAGAGGCCGGAAACGGGTCGTAGAAGATGTCCGGATCGAGCGTCATGACGCGCTGGCCCAAAATGATGCGGCGGAAGCTCTCAACCAGCTCGGGGTCCGCCGCACGGCGGCGGACGACGGGATTGTCGTAGTCGCGGACCAGCCACCGCGCCGCCAGCCGGTTTTCCTCCTCGGTAAAGTAGCCAGCCAGCTGCGAGACGTGGGCAGCCTGCGCGTGCGCCTTTTGGGGCGCATGACTGGCCACGTCGACAAACACGTTCGGCCGGTTGGTCCCGAACAGCCACAGCTCGTCCACCCGATGCGGCCTTCGCTCGCCGGTAAGCTGTTCCGGGAAGGTCATGGCATTTTGCGCGGCCGGATAAACGGCGTAGCACGCGGCTTCACCCGCCACCATGTGGTCGGTATGGTTCATGACCATGTCCCCGATCCAATAGCTCGCCGGATCCCAGGCAAAGACTACCGACGGGCGCGTGTCTCGGATGACTTTAACGATTTCCGCGCGAAGCTCGAGGTCGGAAACCAGCTCGCCGTCCGCATGCGAAAGATGAATGACGTCCTTCACGCCGAGCCGGTCCGCCGCCTCTCTCTGCTCAGCGGCACGGCGCTCCGGGAGTCGAAGCGCACGCTCGGCGTCCCGGGCTCCCTTAGCGCCATCCGTACAGACCAGATAGGCGCCGGCCCATCCCTCCTCCACCAACATGGCGATGAGTCCGCCGGCGCCGGCTTCAATATCATCCGGGTGCGCTCCTACGGCGAGAAATTTGCGACCGTCTTCGTGGCTCAGGTGCGACATCCCTATTCTTCCCTCGTTTCGTACGACCGTCTCTGCGCCTATCCCGGTTTGTTCATCGATTCGCGGACCGAGGTCCCGGCCGGAGCGGCGTTTACCCGCGATACGCCGACACACGGGATCCGCCCGGGCACCGGGCCTGACGTCGCTGCCAGTCTACCATCGTGCCGCCCGCCCCCCGCCCGCCGGCGATAACGCGGCGGGCGGGCGGCGGTGAAGATACGCGCCACCGCGTCGGCGGGCGGTCTCCTCCCGTGCCCGGCCGCACCTTCACGACGGCTGGGCCTTATCACCGCCCCCGAAAGCGCCCCCCCTCTCCAACACCGGGACCGGCCGACGAGACCAAAGACTCGATTCCGACGCACATCCCAAGGCCCCTACCCCATCACCGACGAACTGCTGGCCACGGGATCTCGCAGCCGCGAAAAGAAACCGACGTCGATTGCCTGGCCCGTGAAACGTCCGCGAATCTGGAGCGGCTCTCCGTCATGGTCCAAGCCGTTTTCGCAGGCCGATATCAGCTCCGCCATGAGGTGGCCCGCGACCGCGGCATTCTTGAACTGGTTGCCGCTGGTCCCGACCGCCATGTAGAAGCCCGGCAGGTCCGACCGGTCGTAGATGGGAAGCCAGTCACTGGAGACATCGTAGAGATCCGCCACGCCGAGCGGCGTACGGGGAATCGGCAGGGCGGGAATGCGCCGGGCCAGCCTGAACACTTGCAGCTGGAACTGAGGCTCGGTGACCTGATGGTCGACCCGGTCGGGGTCGTCACACCAGTCGGGTGGGTCGCATGGAGGGTCCAGGCTTCCCACCATGATCATGTTGCCCGCCTGCGGGCGAAAATAGATTCCCAGATCGCTGTCCATCGTCGGGCACCCGGCTTGTTCAAAGTCCACACCCGCCGGACTGGGAACGACATGGACTTCATGGCGCATGGGCCGCGTCGTCACCCGCATCGTATCCGCCACGCCCGCCAGGCGGTTCACGGCGGCCGAATGAGGTCCGGTCACGTTCACCACGACCGGCGCCCAACACACGCCGCCGTCGGCGAAACGCACCCCCGCCGTGCGTCCGCCCTCTTTCACGATGTCCGTGACCTCGTGCCCGAACAGGAACTGCCCGCCGAGTCTCTCGGCCGCCCGCTGCAGGTTGTACGCCGTCAGCTGGGCATCGTTGATATAGCCCGCACCCGGTGTGAATATCCCCTCCAGACGGTCATCGACAGGCGGTTCATTAAAGAAGTCGGGGGCCTCTGGCCGCTTCGGAGGGCCAAACCGGCGCAGATCACAGAACGGAAGCCGGTCCGCGAGTTGGCGGGCATCCAAGATTTCATGCTCGACGCCTACGGTGAGGTAATGCTGGCGGACCCGTCGGCCGATGGCGTCATCGTGACTTTCCAGGGACAGGAATCCACAGTTGACGAAGCGCGCCAACCCTCCCGCATCCGTTGTCTCCAGATACTCCGCCCAATGACGCCAGTAGGAAAACCCCTCGTATGCCATGGCGACGCCGTCCCGGGTCGAATAGTGCGCCCGGACAATCGTGGATGAACTGCTCGTGGAGCCGTACCCGGCCGTGGGAGCGCGATCCACGTTAACGCATCGAAACCCACGCCGCGCCAGCTCGTAGCCGACCGCGCACCCGATTACGCCAGCCCCAATCACAACGACATCCTTTGTCATGGCCATCAGTGGTCCTCCTCACCCGGGACCGGCACACGCCCGAGCCTCTGAACGACCTCGCGTCCCCGGCGTCCCGAGACTTCAGGCATCCACGGTTCGCCCCCGGTCTCCCTCCATCGTATAGGGAGCGCCGCGTTGTGGGCCCTGCATCGCACAGGGCTCGGTGCGCTGACGGGCTCAAGCGTCCTGCCGGAACCTCCGGCCAGGAGAGGCGCGCGCAGGGCGCGGGAATGCCCGTTGAGTGCCTGGGGCCGCGAGCGTCGGCGACGGCCCGACGCGCCGGCCGATACCGATAGCGCGGCCGGCCCACGGCCTAATCGCCACATCACTCGGCTCGCAGCGCATCGACCGGGCGGAGGGCCGCGGCCAGGTTGGCCGGAACCGATCCCGCCACCGCGCCTACTCCGCCCCCGAACCCGATTCCCAAAGCCAGAAGCCAGCGCGGTACCACAAACAGCCCGGGATGGTGAAGGAGAGCGGCGCCGAGCACCCCAAGTCCCCACCCCAGGGCATCTCCGATGATCCCTCCGGCGACGCCGATGAGGACCGCTTCCACTAGAAACAGAATAAAAATGTCGCCTCGGCGTGCCCCGAGCGCTCGCCAAACCCCGATCTCACGACGTCGCTCCAACACCGCCATACTCATGACCACGCCGATCATGATCCCCGCCACCGTGAGTGCGATACCGCCAACCACGCCCAGCGCCGTTTCGATCACCCCGAAGGTATGATGGACCTGCTGGATGACAGACTGGGCCGTGGTCACGCCGTAGCCCTCCGCCTTCAGCTTGCTGGCAATGGCCGACACGTCTTGCGTGCTGCCGGCAATGACGTCCGCAGACCCATACGCCACCTGACGGTGCGCACCGGTCAGCCGCGTCAGCCACTCTCCCGCAAGAGCCTGGTTCACGTACCCGATGGGCTCGGCACTTCCCCCGGTCACACCGCGCACCACCACCCGCACAGACGGCGAAGCACCCGCCGGCCCGGTGATGCCCAGGGACCCCACGGTCCCTTCGAGCGTCATGCGCATCGTCCGGCCGATGACGGCGGAAAGACGTCCGGAGCTCACGTGAAAGAGGCTCATCGCCACCGACTTGGGAAGCACGATGCCGGGTCTGGCAGCGGTGGGAAGCGAGCCGGCAAGCACCTGCGGGCGCGACGCCCCGGTTACGTTCCGCGGTGCCAAGTTGGTAATGATGGCGGTCGTCGAAGCGTCGCCAACGCGCGCTGATCCCAGAAACTCGCTTACGCCGTAGGCGGCGCGCACATGCGGCAGGCGCCGAAACATTTCAACCGCATGGGCGTTGATGGGATGCCCGGTGCCCGATCGGATGGTCGGGGACAACGAGAGGCCGGGGGTGGTTTGCTGGGACGTCACGGTGATGGTCGTCAGGGACGTCGACGCCTCGAACACATTGAGAACCCGGGCCTGCAGGCCGGCACCTAACGACACCAGCAAGACCATGCTGGCCACCCCGATGGTGACGCCGAGACTAGTAAACAGTGACCGCCCGCGCCGTCGGTTCAGCGACCGTACGGAGGAGGCAATCAGGGAGAATACGGATGGTCCCGAGACGCGGGTGGTCAGCGGCACCGTTTCTGGCGCGGGGCCGCCCCCTTCCGACCCCGACTCCGACTCCACGTGTCCGTCGCGGATGCGGACGACCCGATCGGCAAGCGTCTCAAACTCCTGGTTGTGCGAGACCACAACGACGGTGCGGCCCTCATCATGGGCCAGGGCGGCCAGCCGCAGCATAATGTCGCGGCCGCTGGCGGTGTCCAGATTCCCTGTCGGCTCGTCGGCCAGGATGAGGGGCGGATCCTGCGCCAGGGCCCGGGCGATGGCGACGCGTTGGATCTGGCCGCCCGAAAGCTCCGCGGGTATGAATGACAGCCGGTCGCCAAGCCCCAGCCCTTCCAGCAGTCTCCTGGCCCGCGTACGCCGGGCCCCGCCCCGTTGTCCATCCAACAGCAGGGGCAGTCCCACGTTGTCAAGCGCACTCGTCCCCGGCAGCAGGTAGAAGTTCTGGAAGATAAAACCCACCGTACGACGGCGCCACTGGGCGAGACGGTCCGGGCTCAAGGCGGTGACATCGGTGGAGTCGGCAATAATGCGGCCCGCGTCGGGGCGGTCCATCCCACCCAGGACATGCAGCAGGGTGGACTTGCCGCCGCCGGAGGGGCCAAGAATCAGCGTGAGCTCTCCCGGACGGAGCGTGAGCGTGACGTCCTGGAGCGCGCGCACTTCCTCCTGCCCTCGGTGGTAGATTCGCGAGACACCCTGCAGGTGAAGTGTAATCCCGGCCACGTATGAGCTCCTTGTCTCCAGAATGGCGGCTGCGGACCCGCCCCGGGCGACCGGACCGCCCGGGCTCCTACACGTCTCGCATCTGTCCCGGGCTTCGTCCGGTCATCCCGCCCACCCATCCGAGAATAATGCCGAGGACCAGACCCTCGATGACCGCGACTGCCCAGGTTTCCACGTGCCCCGCGGTGCTGTTGGCCATCTTGAGACCCACAGAAATCTGGGACGAGGTTAGACTGTGCGTCGCCAGCATAATCTCGTGGCGGGTGATGCGAATGAGAAACCCCGACCAACCCGAAAAGAGGCCAAACAGAATTCCGGCGGTTGCGCCCACCCGCCAAGGGCGGCCGCCGCCTATCTTGGCCTGGCGCCCCGCCAGAAAGACGATGGCAACCGCGACCAACTCCACCAGCGCCCCGACGGCAGTCGAACCGCCCGTCCGCGCTTTACCGACGAACGTAATGGCCACCACGGCGTCCACGAGTCCCCACACGGCAGCAAGGGCATAGAACCGGTTCACGTTCATGGTCCACCCCTCCGATACGCACTGTCCCGCTCATGTTCGGACCGGCCAGGAGCCATCGCCTTCGCGACTACACGGTCGCGAACACGCCAGCTCGTGTCCGATATTCGCGTCTCCGAGAACATTACCACCCGTGAAACTAATATGCTAGGATCCTTGGCATGACCAGTGTGGATCTTCTTTTCCACCCGGTGCGCCTTCGAATCGTGAAGGCGTTCTTGGGAGACCGGGCGCTCACCACCACTCAGCTGGCCCGGGAGCTGGGGGACGTGCCCGCGGGCAGCCTCTACCGGCACGTTGCGCTCCTGGAGCGCGCGGGGATTCTCCAGGTAGTGGCGGAACGCCGGGTGCGCGGCGCGGTGGAGCGCACTTATACCATGCGCGTAATGGCGGCGCGCATGACGCCTCGAGACATCCAGTCCATGAGCCCTGAGGAGCACGCCCACGCGTTTATGATCTTTGCGGCAGGTCTCCTGGCCGACTTTGACCGCTACCTGGCCGCGGCGCCGCCCGATCTCGTGCGCGACGGTGTCCAGTACAGCGGGGCTGCGATGTGGCTGACGGATGCGGAGTATCGCGACTTTGTCGCCGACGTCGTGAACATCACGGTCCCCCGCTACGCTAATGCCCCCGGACCCGGACGAAAACGGCGCATGGTTTACAGCGTGTTTCTGCCGGCGCCAGAGTCGGGGAGTGGACGCCCCGGCGGCCTCGCGCCGGACCGGAAAGGGGATTCCGAGTGAGCGCCGAGGCTGAGACGCTGGCGCTTCGCATCGTCGAGGGGGCTCAAGAAGAACACTTCGGGGAAGTTCGGGGACTCTTTTGGCCGTGGCTTCGAGTCATGATGTCGGCCACCGTGCTGGAAGGAGCTTCTACGGCCGAGGCCGATCGCCGCGGACGCCTGGCGGATGTCGGTGTGCCGCTGACCGGTCCGGTTCGGGCCGGCCTCACGACCGTCCGGGTGCCCCTCCATTACGAACGTTCTAGCGCCACCCTGGTCGTAGGCGTCGGCCATCGGACCAGGCAGCCGGGCCGCAACTGTTGCCCGGGACCGCCGCGGAGCAGATCTCTTCCTGCCATCCGCCGGACTGCGCGGTGCCTGAACGATTTCAGGAAGACAACGACCTGGCGGTCCCCGGGACAACTGAGCATCCCCCGCCTTCCGGGGCCGCGCCCGGCGGCACGCTTGCCCGCCCGATCGGGACCGTTCCACCGTGACTTCGCGTGGGCCGCAACAACCCCTGAAGGACCTGGCCCCGAGTCTGGCACCCTTGGGGGTTGGGGTGCTGCGCTTTGACAAGCTGACGTATGCGCACGGGTAGACCTCTCAGGTTCAGCCAGCATTTACGGGCAAGAACGCGTACATCACCCATGCGCGCCGACGTCTCGACGCGTACCCGGCGAGCCGAGGGGATGCGCGCCGGATATGCCTCTTGGCCGACAGCCTCGGCGCCACGCTGGCGCTCGGGTCGGGCCCGCATCAAGACCTCCTGAGCCAGGTGTAGGAAGCGGACATCCATATGTTCCTCGCGGGAAGCGGCTCGCCAACGCCGGCCGAATATGGCCCGGCCCAACACGGTCAACCCGGGGTCGTGCGGGTCGTGGCAGCGTTTGTGATCGGCTGAAATCCATAAGGGCAGCGCGCGGAAATCGCTGCCGGTCCCGCCTCCCCTTCACGACAGCTGGAGTTTCCGCGTGTTGGAGAGAGCTACTCCCTCCACACTGCGGAGCGCCGATGCTTGTCATCTCTTGTCGGCCGACGAGGAGAGCGGCGCGGACTGGAGCCATCGGCAGACAGGCGCGGCCGACGACCGTACCGCAGACCCACCCACCCACCGTTCCGCCACGCGGGCCAGACGCGCGGGTCCGTCTCCCGACGGCGATGGCGTGGACGGACTTCCCCTACTCCAACCCGGCCCGGTCGTCCGGCGGCAGGAGCAGGTCTGGCGGATGCGCGTCTCCGATCACCCGCAGGGTGATGTCATGTTCAAGGGCGGCCTTGAGGGCACTCAGAAGAAAAGTGTATCCGGCAGTGGAATCGAGCGCGCGGGCCACGCAGGTGTCACCGTCACCCCTAAAGCCTGTCTCCGAAACCTGTACGTAGGTCTTGTCGCTCTCGTATGGAACAAAGCGGAACTCGACGGTGGTTGGGTGCTCGGGATCGTCAGTCTCGGAATGAAACCGGATGCGGCGGTCCGGCTCTACCTGAAGGACCGACACGTGTCCGGCGACGCCGTACATTTCCCATTCCCAAAGAAGCTCCGCGCCTGGACTCATTCGTCCCGAACTCTTCGTATACCAGAATCGCGTCGTGATGGCGGGATCGGCCAGGGCCTCAAAAACGTCGTGGGGCGTCCGCCGGATCAGCATCCCGA
Organism: Bacillota bacterium; assembly: GCA_021797815.1. GTDB lineage: Bacteria > Bacillota > Sulfobacillia > Sulfobacillales > JAIMBI01 > JAKATP01. The sequence goes on along the minus strand of JAJZYZ010000057.1, from coordinate 2,205 downwards.
CATTCACGGCCGGCGCCTCTTTCAGCATCATGTCCGTTGCCTCCCGGTCTCTTCTGCGGAACCGAGCCTGTTACCGCCGAAACGGCATCCTGGCGGCGTACGGCGGGGTGAGCGCCGCGGCTCATTGCGCCGAAGCGGATGCTCTCTCGCCGCGGTCACTCCGTCACTCTATAAGGGCAAACCGCCGTGCGGCCGCCCGAGTCTGGGCCCACCACTCAAACCTGGCGGCGCAGCGTCCGGTCACGATGATAGTACAGGTCCCGGCGGTCTCCCGGCCGCGGCGAGCCCACTTCCCGAAATGTGTGCGCCCACCGCATCTCCGAAGGGGCTTCCGCGAGCGGTCCCAAACCGTCTGATGGGACGCATGGCTCCCGGCGGGGCCGACCCCGGCCCGCCCGTGAACCGGCCTGACACTCTCGCACGTACTGGGCACGCCGGTCCACAAAGAGGACGCCCTCCGACCCTAAGGGCGAGAGCGCCTCTCGCCGACCCGTTCCGAGCATGTGACACCCTGCCGCCCGCGGTGCCGCCGATCGTACGCACGGGAAGCACCACCGCCTCAACGGGAGCCGGGTTCTCCGCCTTTTGCCGAAAGGGGCCGGGGAGGCACTCCCTGCCGTGCCAACAGGGAGCTGGCCTCGGAGCATGGGTCCCCCATGACGAGCATGGCCGCGTGGACGGCGCGGATGTCGGTTGTCGGCCGGCCGGACTCCTCACATCGCGTTCGGTCCGAGGGGCTGATGACTCACTCGGCGTCCGCCGTCTCGTCGATTCCGGCCCTCATCATAGGCGTGCGCGCAAACCACAGGGCCACGAGAGCCATGCCGCATACGGCGCCCCATAGAACCGGGCGATATCCCACCGCCACGGCCAGCGCCCCGCTGAGCGGGGCCGCCACCACCACCATCGCCCGGTTGGTGGCCCGCATGGTGGCATTCGTTCGCCCCTGGAGGTGAGGCGGGGTGACGGTCTGCCGGTAGGCAGTCTCCAACGGGCTTTCCAGTCCCATGGCCAGGCCGTATAGGATCTCGGCGCCGACCGCCATCCCGAACGCTGTCGTCCACGCGTAGGGCGACGAAGCCGGGGCGAGCGCCAGGAGCGCGATGCCGGGCAGATAAGTGCAGCGGGCAAGCCATATGACCCGCCCCGCCCCCCAGCGGTGCGCCGCCCGTGCCGACAGCGCCGTCCCCGCCACCGCGCCTACACCGGCCGCCGCCAGGACGATGCCCACGGCAGGAGCGCCAAGCCCAAGCGTCAAGAGGGCAAACGGCACCAGAACGGTCGTGACGCTGGCGTGAAAGACAAACCAGAGATTCGTGTTGAGGGCGAGAGGGCGCAGCTGGGGATGGCGATAAATCCAGTGGAGTCCCGCCCGTACCTCCTGGCGGGCCGTCTGGCCGGACGGCCGCCTATCGGAGCCCCGCAGCGTGATGCCCGCTATGAGGGATGCGCTCGTCACATGGGCTGTCGCGTCAAGCAAGACCGCGAGCGGTGCTCCGACTGCTCCTATGAGGATCCCGGCGACGGCCGGTCCCACGGTTTGCGCCGCGGCGCCTCCCTGTTCCAGCCGAACGTTGGCCGAGATCAGGCGACGTCGAGGAACGAGGTCCGGGAGGAAAGCCTGGGCCGCAGCATCGTGAAACAGCGCGAACAGTCCCCCCGCGAGAGTCAGCAAGAGAAGGCCGGCAATATCGAGGTGTCCTCTCCACGCCAGGAATCCCAGCGCCGCATAAACCGCCGCCATCAAACAGTCGGCGACAAGGAGCACAGACCGTCGCGGCCAGCGGTCGACAGCCATGCCCGCCACGAGGCCCAGCGCCAGATACGGGATCTGGCGCGCGGCATTGAGCAGGCCCACATCAAAGGCGGTGCCATGAAGGGCCACCACCACCAAGACCTGCAGCGCCAGCAAACGGATGTAAGACCCTAAGTCTCCGACCGCGCTGGCCGTCCAAAGACGGGTAAAGTTGCGCGGCCCGGTGGCGTCTTCTGCCCGTGGCCCGGTTATGGCGACGCACGTCCTCGCGTGGTGCGGGTCCGCAGCCGGGAGGCGCTGCTCGCGCCGGCTCGTAGTTCCACCATAGTTCCCCATGCCGCGCAGCGGCACCCCGCCGCATGAAAAAGGGACGGCGATGTCGAAGGATCCCGTGCGCTCCCGTGCGGAGGTCGGAACGTCTATGGTCCTACGTAGCCGCGCTATAGTTT
>JAJZYZ010000056.1 GCA_021797815.1 Bacillota bacterium | reverse complement strand
GAGGGCAAGTCTATCGTGGAGCTGGCGGAGGCGTCGGGCCTCGAGCTTGACGGGGCCCTGCTCCAGGGCTCGACGCCGGTGGAGTTCTCCGCCGAGACGCGGCGATCGGGCCTCATCCTGCAGGATGGCACCGAGTACTACAAGGGCGCCGTGCGCTCCATCGTGGAACGGGTGCGAGACGAAGGCGGGAGCGTGCCCCGAGAGCTCGTGCCGGTGAGCGAGCGAATCGCGCGCGAGGGCGGGACACCGCTGGCGGTGGGCCGCGGCACCACCGTGCTCGGGGTGATTTATCTGAAAGACATCGTAAAGCCTGGCCTCCGCGACCGCTTCGCGGAGCTTCGCGCCATGGGCATCCGCACCGTCATGGCCACGGGCGACAACCGCCTCACCGCAGCCACTATCGCCCAGGAGGCGGGGGTCGACGACTTCATCGCCGAGGCCAAGCCGGAAGACAAGATGACGCTCATCCGGGACGAGCAGGGCCTGGGGAGGCTCGTGGCCATGACCGGCGACGGCACCAACGACGCGCCGGCCCTGGCCCAGGCAGACGTGGGGCTCGCCATGAACAGCGGAACCTCGGCGGCCAAAGAGGCGGGCAACATGGTTGACCTCGACTCCGACCCGACGAAGCTCATCGAGGTGGTGGCCATCGGAAAGCAGCTTCTCATCACCCGCGGGGCCATCACGACGTTTTCCATCGCCAACGACGTGGCCAAGTATTTCGCCATCATTCCCGCCATGTTTGTGGTTGTGCTGCCTGAGCTCCGGGTCCTGGACATCATGCACCTGAGCTCCCCCCACAGCGCCATTCTCTCGGCGCTTATCTTCAACGCCCTTGTCATCCCGGCCCTTATCCCGCTCGCGATGCACGGCGTGAACTACCGGCCCACAGACGCGACCCGGCTCCTCCTGCGAAACCTTCTGATCTATGGGGTGGGCGGCCTCATCGCCCCTTTCATTGGCATCAAATTGATTGACTTGGTGCTGGCGGCGACAGGGGTGGCGAAGATATGAACGGCCGCGAGGGAGAGTCGCGTTTGTCCCGCGAGTTCTATGGTGCACTTCGCCTCGCACTGGTGCTCCTGGTTCTGTGCGGGCTTCTCTACCCGCTGGCCGTGGTGGGCGTAGGGCAGGCGGTGGCGCCCGGCCGGGCCAACGGCAGTCTTATCACGTATCGGGGACGGGTGGTGGGCTCGCGCCTCATCGGCCAGAACGTGACCAACCCCGGCTGGTTCTGGCCGCGGCTGTCGGCCACACCGGGCTTCCCGTACAATGCGGCTCTCTCCGGGGGGTCCAATTACGGGCCGACCAACCGGGCCCTCATCACGGAAATCCGCGGCGCGGTGTCGCGGCTAAAGAAGGCGGATCCGGGACTCAAGGCCCGCGCCATCCCGTTGAATCTCGTGACCAGTTCCGGATCCGGCCTCGATCCGGACATCACACCGGGGGCCGCGCTTGCTCAGGTGGGGCGCATTCACCGGGTAAGCCACGTCCCCACGACCGTGCTGGACGCGCTGGTGGCCCGGTTCACGGTGGGGCGCGCGCTCGGCCTCTACGGGGCCCCGCGAGTGAACGTGCTGGAGCTTAACATCGCCCTTTTGACCTACGAGCGCGGCCACCGGGGCGGCTCCTAGGCCCGTGTACAATAGGATGCGATCCGGCGTAAGCCTGCTTGGAAAGAAGGGTCGCCGTGCGCGACGAGTCCCGGCCTTCTCCCGAAGAGTTCCTGGAGCGCATCCGCGCCGAAGGGCGGGGTGAGCTTCGCGTCTATCTCGGTGCCGCGCCCGGGGTTGGGAAGACTTTCACCATGCTGCAGGACGCCCGGCTCCTCCGAGAGCACGGCGTAGACGTCGTCGTCGGCATCATCGACACGCACAAGCGGGCGGACACTGCGGCGCTGCTCGACGGGTTCGAGCAGGTGCCGCTTGAACGGCAGCAGTACCGGGGGATCTGGGTGGAGGAGCTTGATGTGCCGGCGCTCCTGGAGCGTCACCCGGACGTCGCCCTCATCGACGAGCTCGCGCATTCGAACCTGCCCGGCGCCAAGCACGCCAAGCGCTATGAAGACGTGGAAGACGTGCTGCAAGCCGGCATCACGGTGTGGACCACGGTCAACATCCAGCACATCGAGAGCCTGAATGACGTGGTCAAACAGGTGACCGGCGTGCGTGTGCGGGAGACCGTGCCCGACCGCGTCGTGCGGGAGGCGGACGAGGTGCGGCTCATCGACCTCACGCCGGATGAGCTGATTGACCGCCTGAAACAGGGTAAGGTATATCAGCCGCATGTGATCCCGCATGCCCTTAAAAATTTCTTCCGGGCCGGAAATCTCTCCGCCTTGCGGGAGATGTCGCTCAGGGTCGTGGCCGACAGCACGGACGACCAGCTCGAAACGTACATGGACGAACACGGCATCTCCGGACCGTGGCCGGTGAACGATCGGGTGCTCGTATGCATCACCCCGAGCCCGAGCGGCGATCGCCTCATCCGGCGCGGCGCCCGCCGGGCCCAGCGACTGAAGGCCGAGCTTTACGTGGTGTTCGTGCGTCAGCGAATGCTGTCGGTGGCGGAGGAAAAGCAGCTGGCCATCCACGTGCAGCTGTCGCGGCAGCTGGAGGCGAAGGTGGTCGAGCTGAAAGGCGACCACGTCGCCGAGACCCTGCTGGACTTCGCGCGTGAGCACCACATTACCGAAATCATCATGGGGAAGTCACGGCGCTCGCGCTGGGACGAGATGCGCCACGGTTCCGTCATCACCAAGGTGCTGCGCGGCGCCGGACACATCGATGTGATGGTGGTGGCGCCGGACGAGCCGTCCTGATCCTGCGCGCCTACGGGCGCCAGAGGGTCAGCACCAGCACCATCGTCACCCCGAGCCCGAACAGACTCGGAATGAGCCCCCGACGGAGATAGTCGCGGTGACGGAGGCCCTGGCTCATGAGCAGGAGCGCCGGCTTGTTGGCGGTTCCCGTCACGGGCGTCATCATCAAGGCCGCCAGCAGGGTCACCACGAGGGCGTGGATGCCGAGGTGGTCGGCCTCGGCAATCGCGACCGCCACGGGAGTCAGGAGGGCGGCCGTCGCGATGTTGGAGAAAACCTGCGTCAGGAGGGCGCCCAGCGCGAACATGGCCAGGACGGCCAGGGCGGCGCTGCCGGCCGCGAGATGCGCGACGAATCCCGCCAGGGCCGCGGACAGACCCACATGCTGGACCGCTCCGGCCACGGGAAACACGGCCCCGAGGAGGATGGCCACGCGCCAGTCCACCGACTGGTAGGCGTCATGGGGCGTGAGCACGCCCAGCAGCAGCGCCAGGGTGGCGCCGGCCAACGCGGCCACCCCCAGATTGGCCATGCCGCTCACCCCGACCACCAGGAAGAGTAGAAGCGGCAGGAGGGCGCGCCACGGCTGCCCGCTGGGGCGGGCGAGGCCCTCCTGTTCCTGGATGGGCACCGCCACCTCGGCCGCGGCCAGCTGGTCGAACACCTCCGATTCCGCGGTGACCAAAAGCAGATCGCCGGCCACGAGCCGCGTGGCGGCAAGCCGCCCCCTGACCGGCGATCCCTGCCTCCAGATGGCCAGCAGCTCGATGCCCTGCTGCCGCAGGCGGAGTCCCGTGGCGGTATGGCCGATCCAGGGGGAGCCAGGGGGCAGCATGATTTCCGCCGCGCGTTCGGCGAGGCGCTCCGCATCGCGGGTCGCGCCCTCGTCGTGCACGGGGATGAGGCCAAGCTCACTCCAGCGCAGATGCTCGCTGGCCGGGGCCGACACCAAAAGTCGGTCCCCGGCCATCAGACGGTCCCGGGCTGTCGGCTCGAAACGGCGCGATTCGCGGGTGATCTCCAACACCGAGATGCCGTAGTGCCGGAACAGGGGGAGATCCGGCAACAGGCGGCCCGACAGCGTGGAAGCCTCCGGCACCACGACCTCGCCCACGTAGCGGCGTACGTCGAGAAACCCGGCCCCGCGCTCGCCCGCGGCCGGCGACAGGATGGCGTAGACAAAGGCCACCACGAAGAAGCCGAAACCCAAAGGGAAAAGTTCGAAGAACCCGAGCTGGGGCACACCGAGCTTCTTTAGGGAAACATTGGCCACGATGTTGCCGCTGGTACCGATGAGAGTCATGAGGCCACCCGCCATCGCTCCGAACGCCAGTGCGGTGTAATAGCGCTGGGCCGGTTCGCGCAGGCGGCGGACCGTGCGCCCCACCACCGGAATCATCCCGGTGACGGCGGCGGTCGACTCCAGGAGCGCCCCCGTCACGGCACCGGCGGCGGTAAGACCGGCCTTAAGCCGGCGCGGCCGCCCTCGGGCCACCAGCGTGAGCAGGTCGGCGAGGCGGTCGAGAAGTCCGCTCCGGCGGATGCCGGCCGCCACGATCATCATCCCGACCACCAGCCACACGGCCTCGTTGGAAAAACCGGTGAGCGCACTGCCGACCGGTATGATGTGTGCTGCGACCAGCACCAGGAGACCGGCCAGCATGGCGACTTCGATCGCGACGCGCTCAGTCAGGTTGGCGAGCGCCACCAGCAACAGGACTCCCAACACGACGACGAGGCTCAGGACATGCCCTCCCATCGCACCCGCAACCCGGCCGGGCGCATTACGGTCATACTATACTGGCGGACAAGGACGTGATCGAGACGAGCCTCTCCTCCGTGCACGGCGCGTGCCCGCACGACTGCTATGACACCTGCGGGCTCAAGCTCGAGGTGGACCTGGATGCGGGCCGCATAATCCGCATCGGGCCAGACTCTCTGCAGCCGTTGACCCGGAACTTTCTCTGCCTGAAGGTGAACCGGTACCTCGAGCGCCTGTACCACCCCGACCGCGTCCTCCACCCGTTGAAACGGGTGGGCAAGAAGGGTGCGGGCGACTTCGTGCGCGTTAGCTGGGATGAGGCCCTCACCGAGATTGCCGCCCGGCTGCACGATGTCCGGACCCGCTTCGGAGGCGAGGCCATCCTGCCGTACAGTTTCGCCGGCAACATGGGTATTCTGGCCGGCGAGAGCCTGGACGCCCGATTCTTTCACGCCATCGGGGCAAGCCGCCTCGATCGCACCATCTGCACCGCCGCCTCGGGGGCGGCACTCGACTGGGTCTACGGTACCCGTCTCGGCCCGGATCCGGAAGTCATTCCCCAAAGCCGCTGCATAATCCTGTGGGGCACCAACCCGGTGGCGACCAATGTGCATGAAATCCCGCTGCTCGAGGAGGCCCGGGCAGCAGGCGCCCAGATCTGGACCATCGACCCGCTCGCAACGGAGACCGCCCGTCGTTATACGCCGCACCTGCGGCCAAGGCCGGGAACCGACTTGAGCCTCGCCCTCGGACTTGGGCGGGAGCTCTTGCAGCGGGGATGGGTCGACCGCCAGTCGCTCCAGAAAGACGTTCGCGGGCTTGACGCGTACGAGAAAGCCGCCGAGCCCTGGACCCTCGCGAGGACCGCGGCGGCCACCGGGATTCCACAGCTCCAGATCGCGGCGCTGGCCGAACAATTGGCCACTGCTCGCCCGCTTCTCTTCCGCACCGGCTACGGGGTGCAGCGCCAGCATCATGCGGCCCGCACCGTCTGGGCTATCTCGGCCCTGTCGGTTTTGACGGGCTCGTTTCAAGACGTTGGCGGGGGACATCTTCTCACCAATTCGGGCGCTTTTGTGTTGAATCAGGAGGCGCTGTCGCGTCCCGATCTCATGGAGCGCCCGACCCGCCGCCTCAATATGGTGGAGCTTGGCCGGCTCTTGACGGATATGGACGAGGAGCCGCCCGTCAAAGCGCTGGTGGTCTACAACTCGAACCCGGCCGCCACCGCGCCCGACCAGGCGGCGGTGCTGCGGGGGCTCGCCCGTCCGGATCTGCTGGTGGTGGTGCACGAGCAGATGCTGACCGATACCGCGCGCTACGCCGATTACGTGCTGCCGGCGGCGATGGCGATGGAGACGCTCGATCTGCACACCTCGTACTGGCACCGCTACATCCAGCTCGCCCGGCCAGCAACCAGCCCGGCGGGCGAGGCCGTGAGCAATCCCGAGTTCTTCCGCCGGCTCGCCCGTGCCATGGGCCTCACGCATCCGGCCCTGTACGAAGATGACGAGGCCCTCATCCGCACGGCGCTTGACGTCCACCACCCCTGGATGGCGGGCATTACCTGGGATACGCTGGCGACCAGTCCTGTCGCCAAGGTACGACTTCCGGCCGGCGCGCGTGTCTTTGTGGATACGGCGATTCCGACCGACGACGGCCGCTTCCATCTCGACCCGCTGCCGGTGCGGGATGTGAGAGACGACCAGGACGAGACCCGCTACCCCCTCCATTTCATCAGTCCCTCGGTGCGAGAGAGCATCAAGTCCTCGTTTGCCAATATCAAGAGCTTGCAGGCGCGAAGACCGGTACCCGAGCTCCTGGTCGCACGGGCCGATCTGGAGCGCTTCGGCATCGAGAGCGGCCACTGGGTGCGGCTCTATAACCAGCGCGGGGCCACGCGTCTTCTGGCGGTGGAGAGCGAAGTGCCCGTGCCCGGGACCGTGGTGAGTTACGCCGTGCGCTGGAATGAAGCGGCGGGTGGCACCAACATCAATCAGCTTACGGGAGGCGATCTCTCCGATGCCGGTGGCGGGGCGACTTTCTACAGTGCGCGTGTCGCCATCGCCGCCCTGCCCGCGAACGAAGACGGGCCGGCGGAGGCGGGGAGTGAGCCGCGTATGACAAACACCGAGGTTCGTCCGGTTGGCCTCCTGCGGGATCTTGGCGGAGCCAGCAAGAAGAGCTAACGACCGACGGGCCGCAAGATATTCGCAGCCGTGCCGGGCCCTCCGCGCCAGCGCGCCGGCATGGGGAAAGGATGCGAGCGTCGATGCCTATCTCGGCTTACCTGAAAGCGCTTCGGCAATCTATCGGCACCGAGCTCGTGCTCATGCCGGGGGTCGCCGCTCTCATCCGGGACGACGAGGGGCGTCTTCTCCTCATCCGGCGTTCCGACAACGGCCGCCTCAGTTTTCCCGCCGGGGCCATTGACCCGGGGGAGACGGCGGCGCGGGCCGTCCGGCGGGAGGTGTTTGAGGAGACGGGACTTGATGTGGAACCGGTGGCGTTGGCAGGGGTTTTGGGTCCGCGCCGGTCGGTTTACGAAAACGGGGATCAGGTGGAATACACGGTGGCCGTCTTCCGGTGCCGCGTGCGGGGCGGAACTCTCTGCGCCGTTGATGGAGAGGCGGCGGGATTTGCGTGGATGCATCCGGAGGAACTGGGTGAGCTTTTGTATCCCGCGGCACTTCTCACCTGGGAGACGGGCGACCCGCCTTACTTCTCGCCGCCGGCCAGTTAACGGCGGCGCCGGGCGTCGTCTGAAAATGCCTCCAGCGCCTGCATCATGGCGAGGAGGTGCTCGGGTGTATCGGCCCATGCGGGAAGCTTGCGGCGCGCACTGTCCGCGAGGGTCAGCTCCCACTCGGGAAGAGCCTTCAGGGCAACGTGAGGACGTTCCCGCAGATATGAGCTGGTAAACCGCCCGGCCGCCGCACGACCGTACGCGAGCCACATCTCCAGGCGGGCATTGGCCAGATCGATAAGAGGGCTCCCGCGCCCGGCATCCTCCCAGTCCACAATCGCCGCGAGCCGTCCCCCGTGCCAGAGGAGGTTCCCGGGCCAGAAGTCGTTGTGAACGAGACAGGCCGGATTGGTGTCAAGGCCGTTGTCGCCAAGACTTCCTACGGAAGCGAGGAAGGTGAGATCGCGGTCGCCCGCATCTATTTCATGAATGGCCGCCATCACGCCGGCCGCCCGCGTCATCGCCGCCATCACGGGCACCGTGCCCGGCGATGGGCGACCCGCCACAAACTCGGTGACGAGATACGGCCCGGCCGGGCTGGCGGCGGCTTCCACGAGGGCTACCGGCCGCGGCACCGGAATCCCCCGGACCGTCAGCGCCGAGAGAAGCCGGAACTCATACGCCATTGTGGAGAGGCCCTGACGCTCCCCGCCAGCCGCCCCACGCCGCCAGCGCACCACGAAATGGCCGCGGCCCCCTGCGCCATCGACCGTGAGCCGCACCACCTCGTTGGTGGTGCCGCCCGCCATCGGCTGCACGGCGGTGAGATGCCGGCCCGGAAGAGACCCGGCGAGGAGTGCCGTCCACTCGTCAAGCGTCGCGGGCGCGCCGTCCGGCTGAATCCGTGCGTCCCTCATGATCGGCCGCGACGGTGTGAGCGAAATGTCTGGCATCTCCACGGGGATGTGACGGGGGAGGTGTCCGACACCACGGACAAAGGGGACACGTGCGTCGGCGGACCTTTACTACCGTTCCCCTTGATCGGCGCGGCGGAGAACAGGTCTTTTCCGGCGGCAGCGACCTCCCGGGACGATGGGAGGACTCGGTGTAGACGCTTTCGCTCGCCTCGGCCCTCGGGACCCGGGACCCCCGTCGGCGCCCGGTCCGGCGGCGGCTCGACGGTCACGAAAGCGACCCGGCCCCCGCCGTCGTCCACCGCTATGTGAAGGGCCGGGAGCATAGCGGCGGGGTCCCAAATGCGTGTTGCGGGAGTGTCCATGGCGGGGACTTCGCCGGCCGCGGCGCCGGCGCCTTCAATTTCCGCCGCATAAGCTCCCGCGATACCGACAACCGTTCTAAAAAGTTCCGCGTCTCGAAAAGAGGGGCCGCGCGGAACCCGCAGAACCCGCGCCCTATGTACAATCCGAATATTCCCGAACCCCGCCGGCCGTCTATGCGGCCCGAGGGCTGGTCGCGCTGGTACGTTCCCCTCCGGTTCAAGTTCGCAGGCGTCCAGGTACTGGCGCTCCTGTGGGTCGCCGTATCGGTTTATATATCGCTGCCGTGGCTTCACGCGCTGGGACGCGCCGTCTCGATGCCGGCCGCGCTCATCATCATCGCCGGCATCGCCTACGTGCCTGGCTACATGAACGCCCTGCAGCTCATAAGCCTTATCTGGGATCGGCAGCCGCCCCTGCGCGATGACGATCCCGCGGAGGCAATCACCCTTCTCATCGCCGCCCACAACGAGTCGGAAGTCATCGCGACCACGCTTGAGAAAGTAGCCGCGCAGGACTACGCGGGGCCTATGACCGTCATGGTGATTGATAACGCCAGCACCGACGACACGGCCGCCGTGGCACGCAAGGCCGGCCGGCAGTTCGGGCTTCAGATCCGCATCGTGCGCGAGGCGACGCCCGGGAAGCACTACGCCCTCAATCGGGGCCTCGCGGAGGTTCGCACCAAGCTCGTCGCCACGCTGGACGCCGACACCCTCTTGCATCCCCAGGCGATACGACGGCTCGTGGCCCGGTATGTGAGCGCACCGGTCGGAACGGGATCCGTCGCGGGGTCGGTGCTGGTGCGCAACAGCCGCAGCAATTTCCTGGCCCGCATGCAGGAGTGGGACTACTTCTTGGGGATTGCCTCGACCAAGCGCTTTCAGGGGATGTACCTGAACACGCTGGTAGCCCAGGGGGCGTTCAGCCTCTACGTGACGGACGCGGTGCGCGAGGCGGGGGGATGGCCCGACGCCATCGGTGAGGATATCGTGCTTACCTGGAAACTTCTGCGCCAGGGTCAGCGAAGCGTTTTCGAGCCGACGGCGGTCGCCTTCACCGAAGTGCCGACCAAGTTTCGGCACTTCAGCCGCCAGCGGAGCCGGTGGGCGCGAGGCATGCTGGAAGGATTTCGGGCGGTGAAGCCTTGGGAACAGCCGTCGCCGATGGCCCGCTATCTCACGGGGCTCGACGTCCTAATTCCCTTCATGGACCTGGCCTATACGTTCTGCTGGATACCCGGTCTGGCGCTTGCCTGCCTGGGACGTTTCTACATTGTCGGACCAGCCACCATTCTGGTGCTGCCGCTCACGCTGGCGGTGAACTTCACCCTGTATCGGCGTCAGCGGCGGGTGTTCGAGAGCCTGGGGCTTCGCGTGCGGAGGAATCCCACCGGCCTGGTCGCCTACGTCCTCCTGTACCAGATGATGATGTCCCCGGTCTCGGTCTTCGGCTATGCGCAGGAACTCTCGCGCGCCCGCCGGGTCTGGCAGTAACGTCGGGGCGCGAGGCGCACCAGAAAATCGCTCCACCGGCCGCTTCTAGCGGGCGGCATCCGGGCCGCCTGCGTTCCCGATGGGGCCGGCCTCTAAAAGCGCGACGGGCTGGGGAAGGATATTCGGAGCGCCGAAGGATGGATGCTGCGGGCCGTAGAATCAGCGATTTACTCGACACATGCCGTCAAGACGTCACGTTCAAGAATTCACCGCGCGCCTCTTGTGACCGTATGCCGGCTCCCCCGGGCGCTAGGCCCAATCTTTCAGTAACCCGACTTGACGGCCCTGTGAGGGGCGGAGAGAGGACAACGGAACGGTCCGGACGATGAGACCCCGACCGCTGCGCGCGGGGCCGGGGAGCGTGGAGGGCAACCCGCCTGGCGACGGCAGGAGCCGGGATACGGCGGCGCCCCACAGCGTTCGCGACGGCGACGGGCAGATCCGCCGTCAGGCGGTGGCCCAAGATGAACCGGGCGCCCTGCGTGACACAGTAGTCGAGGAAGTCGTGCGAACAGCCCGCGCTGTCGGTGCGAAAGATGACCTCCCGCTGGTGCGGATCCACGGGGAGTTGGGCCAAGGCGGCGTCCAGCACCGTGATGGGGTCGGCCGCCGTGCCCGACCCCCAATTCCCGGGCCGGAAGAGCGAGACCCGGGGTTCGCTCATGGCGTCCAGGGTTGCCGCCAGCGGGAAAACCCCTACGCCCGCTTGTAGGTCGTGGACCTAAGTCAATATCGTGGACACGGAAAATAGGGACCCGATCGCTTAGGCGGTGAGCGTGTCCTGCGCCGCTTCCGCGGGAGTCCGATATCCCAGCGCGCTGTGGATCCGCTGCCGGTTATAGAAGATCTCGATGTACTCGAAGATCGCGGATCGGGCCTCCGCCCGCGTGTGGAAATGGCTCAGGTAGATCAGCTCCTTTTTGATCAGGCTGTGCCAGGATTCAATACACGCATTGTCGTAGCAGTTCCCCTTGCGGCTCATGCTCCCGACCATGCGGTGGCGCGCGATCCGGGCCTGGTATGCGTAGGCCGCATACTGGCTCCCCCGGTCTGAGTGGTGGAGCACGCCGGCGGGAGGGCGGTGCCGCGCGACCGCGCGGTCCAACGCCGCCAGCGTGAGGTCCTGGGTCATGTACGGCTCCAGGGCCCAGCCGACGATCTGCCGGGTGGCCAGGTCCTCGAGGGTCGCAAGATAGAGCCAGCCTTCGTCGGTCCCGATATAGGTGATGTCGCCCATCCAGACGGCATGCGGCCGCGGGGCCGTGAACCGTTGGGCGAGCAGGTTGTCCGCCACCGGGAAGGCATGGCGAGAGGACGTGGTCGCCTTGTAGCGGCGCACGACCCGGGCTTGCAGCCCCGCCTGGTGCATCAACTGGGCCACCGTCTTCTCCCCAATGCACTCGCCGTCCCGCCGGAGCTGGGCGGCGATCTTCGGGCTGCCATACCGACCCTGGGACGCGGCGTATACGGCCTGGATGTGCGCGAGTCGTTGCTGTCGGCGCTGGGCGCGGGGGCTGGGCGTCCGCCGAGCCCATGCGTAATACCCGCTTCGAGAGACGTGGAGGACCTGACACATCTTCGTGACGGAGAAGGTGAAGCGGTGGGCCTGGACGAACCCGAATCTTACTTCCCGTCGTGCGTGAAGATGCGCATCGCTTTTTTTAGGATCGCGTTCTCCTCCCGGAGATCGCGATTCGCTCGTTCCAGGTCCCGCAAGCGTTGGTCGTCGGCCCGGAGATGGCCGCTCCCGACAAAGGGCGCGGCCGGATGGTGGCGAGCGACCTCGAGCCAGCGATACAGGGTCTTGCGCGGGACCCCGAGCTCGGCGGCAATCACGCGGGCCGGCTTGGTCTTCCGCCACACCCACTCCACGGCCTGGGCCTTGAAGGTCGCATCATAGCGCTGATTCGTCATGGTTCACCTCGATAGGATTGATTGTAGACCGATCCCCCATTCGGGCTGTCCACGATTTGAACCTAACTCCAATGCTTCGCCAGGTGCGCCCCCCGTTGCCCGTCAGCCACACCGCGTAGGCGATGACCACGGGAGGCGCTCCCACCGCTCGGGCCGCCAGGACAGCCCCATCCTCGGTTCCCGCAAAGCTCATTCCCAAAAACGTCCAGGCGGTGGGTAGATGGAAGGGCCGGGACCATGTGATGCCTCCGTCGCGGCTCACATAAAGTTCCCCGGGCGTCTCGACAAAGAGCGACCGAGGTCCTGCCGGCGCAACCGTAAGGGGTCCGCTGAGAGCCGAGGAGTCGGGAATCACGCTTAGAGCACGCCAGCGGCGGCCCCCGGGACTCAGCCGATAAATCGCCATCACGACTCCTCGTTCCCCGTCGGCCGCCACCGGCAGATAGGCCGCCAGGCCGGGTTGTCCTACCGGCGGGTACGAGTCCATCTGCGACCCGCCCCACCCGGCGGGGGCCAGCACGGTGGCGTTTGACCAGCGTCGGCCGTCCGCGGGGCCCTGGAAGAGCCAGGCAGCGTCCGATATGGCGCTTGAACCGGTGAGCCACAGCTGAGACCCGGGACCGGACCCGATCCCTGACTTGTCGCCGTACAAGGGGATCGTGCCTGCCGGCTTTGGCGTCAGTCCCTTCCCGCTCGACGCGACACGGCGCCAGATCTGCCCGCGGTCCTGCGAGCGCCACAACGTGACCGACTCGCTTCCGGACGCGCCCGCGCCCACGCCCAAGAACCACCAGTGCGTTCCCACCGCCGTCAGGTCAGCCGGACCGATGAACGCCATGGGAAGCCGTTCTTTTACCCAGGACGCCGGCCCGCGGACCCAGAGGTGATTGCATTCCGTGACCGTCACGACCGGGCCCAGAGCCAAAATCATGCCGGCGCCTTCGCACCGGGTTCTCATCGGCAGCGACACCGAAGACGCGGGGCCGTTCCCCCACAACAGGACGGTGACGCTCTTCGGCTTGTGGACGGTCACCCAGGTCTCCCGTCCCCGCTGCAGGACGCTCAGCGCGGAGCCCTCTAACGGCTGGGGCAGGAGTTCCGGGCCACCCGCTCCCGCCTGCGCCATCGGAACGGTGGGACGCGACGGGGACGTGTGAGACGGAGAGGCGGAGCCGGCCAGGAGGCACAGTGCCCCCACAACGAGCGGTGCGACCCTGTGCCCAACGACTCTTAGATCCACCGATCTCCTACCTTGTCGCGCGCATACGCCGGGGGATCCGGCGGGGCCACCTTTGGCAGCGCCTGGGACCATCGGTCTGTGGGAGGCCGTAGCAATTTGAGGCCGGGCCCGCCCGTCGGGTCACCGTGGTGCCCATCTCCTGAAACGCCATGCGGGTGGGGCGTGTTGCGAGACCCCCAACATGCCGGGCTGCCCGTGCTTAAGGCAGGTCGGTCGCCGGCCGTCGCGATGCGCGTGACGTAGTGGAAGCGCCTAAACCCCCTCCATCGTGGTTCCGACGCTCTCGATTCCCGAGGTGGGCGGGGACGCGGCGGCGGGAGCCGTCCAGCAGGATGCAGTCCGGGTCCATTGTCGCTGGCCGCTCCTTGGCCATCCCGCTGATCCAGTCCCCAGGACTCCAATGACCTTGGACGGCATGGTGGACCGCGGTCCCCGGTGCGGTACCCAGCGCGCCTCGGAATCGTCTTCATGACGCGACGGCCATGGGCTGAAGCAACCCCACCTGCGCCGGAGGACCCCGGGTGCATGACCGGTGGCGCACGACGGATGGGCCCCGTGTTTTGATTGCTGCTCTCCATGACCATGGCTGCTTTATCGGGCCCCGGATCCGGTCGGACCGGCAGAAATTTCCGGTCAGGCGCTCGTCGAGAGATCCACCCGGCTTTTCTGGGTGTAAACTGGATACACTTGGAATAAAGTGAGTAGCCTTTTCGGTTTCGGTCCTCCGCGGGGCGAAGACGCGGGCGGCATGTCGCCGCCGTCGGTCGGAGGACGGCGATTGGCGAGCGTCGGGATGTTTTCGTTCCCGGTCCGTTGGAAGGGCGGGCGAGCAGTCAGATGAGGCTCTATGCACGCGCTCTCGGTTTCGTGGTTCTCGGCGCCATCCTGGTCCTGGCCCTGGTCATCGGGATCCGGATGCCCGCGCCCGCGCCGGGGCCAAACACCGCACAGATACGCTTGGTGTTTGTCGGGTCGCCAGTTCCGGTCCATCCAGTCTCCTGCCGCACCCTTCCGGGGGAGCTGCAGGTCGACGTTGGAACCATGGTAGGTCTGTCCTGTCCCGCCCACACAAGTGTCTCCGTGTCCGTCTGGTCCCGGTTCGGCGAGATCTTCTCGGGCCAGTCCGTCGAGATAGAGCCAGCAGCACATGGCGGCGTTGATATCGTCGCCCGCCAGCCCGGATCCGTCGTCATAGACGTGGGCCGGCGGACCATGACCATCATCGTGCGCCCGCCGCGATAGCGCCTCGGGGACACCGGCGCCCCTTAGAAGCCCGGACCGCGCGGCCCGAACTTCTACCGGCTCGCCCTTCAGAGCTCTCCGCCGGTCTCCCGGTTCACGAACGTCAGGATGTCGGCCGCCG
>JAJZYZ010000055.1 GCA_021797815.1 Bacillota bacterium | reverse complement strand
CTTTCCCGCACAACCTGCAAGACGTCCGCGTCCAAGCGATGGCAGAACGCCCCGCCCGCCGGCACGGCGTCGGCCGTCCAGCCGCGAAGATGAGTTTGGCCATGGGTGACGGCAAAACCGGCAGCGCGTCTCAGGAGCGCATGTCCCACACCACGCCCGCGAACTGCAGGCGCCACGCCGATGTTCACTTCCAGTATGTGGTTGAGGCCGGCCACGGACTGCGCCGAAGCGTCGAGGAGGCCGAGGACCGACCCGGTCGGATCCCGCGCCACGATAGTCACCGCGCCTGGGGGCTCCGGGCTGGCGCGACGGCGCCGCTCCATCTCCAGCGTTCCCGCCCCTGTCCCCGGACCCCCCTCCTCCGAGAGCGTCTTCAAGAGAGGATAGATGTCATCTATTAGCTCTACCTTGGCCCCATCGGTCAGCAACGCCCAGTCATAGACAGCCGTCGACCACACGGGCGTCATCTTCTTCCGTGCGCTGTTCATGTCGCTGCCGCCCCGCTTTCGGTCCCGCGCGCGGCCCACAAACGACGGCCGCCTCGGTCGTCGGCTGACACGGGGCCCTATCCCGCGCACATGCCCGGGTGTCCGTCGACCAAGGACGGCAAGCCCGAGAAAGGCGCTCATACCACCAGACCGTCCGTACTTATCCGTCGCCCTCCGTGCGCCGAGGCACGACCGCGACCGTGCACCGCGAGATCGCGATCAGGCGGTTCTCCTCATCGGTGATCCGAATGTCCCATACCATGGTACGGCGCCCACGATGCAGGGGCGTCGCCTCACCCACGACCACACCGTCTCGTTTGCCGCGGATATGATTGGCGTTGATTTCGATGCCGACCGCAACTTCGCGCCCGCCGTCGATATTGAGCATGGTGCCGAGGCTGGCCGCCGTCTCGGCCAGGGCCACCGACGCACCACCGTGCAGAAGTCCGAACGGCTGCCGGGTCCGGTTGTC
This sequence comes from Bacillota bacterium, assembly GCA_021797815.1. Lineage (GTDB taxonomy): Bacteria > Bacillota > Sulfobacillia > Sulfobacillales > JAIMBI01 > JAKATP01. The sequence goes on along the minus strand of JAJZYZ010000055.1, from coordinate 14,053 downwards.
CACCGGCATGCGGATCCGGACCCGCTCGCGCTCGGCCGTCTCTACTACCATCCCGAGCGCCTCCATCATGGTTCCCGCCATGCTGCGGGCCGTGGTCTGCGCGACCTCGTTCGCTCCCGTTTCCGATTCCATGACATCCCTCCTATACTCCCGGAAGCCGAGGCGCGGGCAGGTCCCTTGCCAGGCGAATCATATCCCGGCAACGCCGACCGCTATCGATGACCGGGTCTCGGTAGAGCCGCGTAAAGAAGTCGAGGTCCACCCCCACGATTCGGAATCCCATGGACAGGTAAAGCTGGAGCGGGCCCGGGCTCGCATCGGCCGTTCCGACTTCCACCACCCGCATGCCGACGCGCTCAGCATCCTCGAGTCCCCGGGTGATGAGCTCCCGCGCGAGCCCCTGGCGACGCCACTCCACCTTCACCGCTACGTTGGCCAGTTCCCAGGTAAGGGGGCGGGTCGGCAAGAAGACCGCCTCGGCCACCAGATCCGACCCCTGCCACATGCCGTAGGCACGACCGCGCGGCCAGTAGTCAAGAACCATCTCCCGTTCGGGGTCGGCGTCGAGTAAAAGGTCCCACGGAGGGTCTTGGGGTGCGATCGGACCGATCCTGAAGTCCGGACTCCTCGCATCCCCGCTGCCCGCATCGAGCTGGCCTTCTCCCATGGGACCACCTCCACCGCATTCACCGCCAGTTTCGCACACTCGGAGCGGCCGATGCAGGCGCTCTGGCGCGCCGACGACCGCCAGCAGGGGCCGAATCCGGCCGTCGCTCACGCGACGTACTGCGGATAAGTACCGCCTGGCGCCAACAGGGCCGGGAATCGAGAGCCCACTTGCCGGATGGGTGGGCAAGAGACGCTACGACAGCGGGTCCGGCGGCTGGTCCCACGGAATCGGCAGCGCGCCAAGCGCGTTCTGGCACGTGACGGGTGCCCCGTTCTCAAGAAACGGGTCGCAGCGCGGAGTCCGGCCGTCTGGCCATGATTTGACCGGTGTCTTGGGCCTTCGTCGCGATTCGGTCCAGCCCGGGAGTAACGGTGGGCGGTATGCGATGCTCGCTCGGTCGGCTCCGCTCTCCCAAACACCGACGGGTTTCGATAGCGCCCACCGAAGCCGCGCGAGACGCTCCCACCGTGCGGCCCTCAGACATCGATGACAGGGCCGGTCTCATCCTCGGTGCTGTCTCGTCGACCACGGGACGCATCGCGGCACGTGGCCCACGAGGACAACTGCCGCGAACCATTGAAGCCGGAAGGAGTCCCGCCCATCGGTCCGAATATGAACAGTATGTTGCGACCCTGTGAAGAATTGCCCATCCGCGTTCTCTGGCTCGATGAGCCGGAGACGGCGGACCCGAATCTGGCAGGCGGGAAGGCGGCCGCTCTTGCCCGTATGACGCATCGCTATCCGGTTCCGCCTGCTTTTGTGTTGCCCTGGACGGTGTTTGGGGAAGACGGACGGCTTCTGGTCGACGGTCTTGACGAAGCTTACGGGCGGCTGTCAGCGGACTCCGTTGCGGTACGCTCCTCCGCCGTCGGCGAGGACGGGCGCGACGCCTCGTTTGCGGGCCAGCATGCCACAATTCTCCACGTCCGTGATCGCGAAGCGCTTCGGGCGGCCATCTATGCTTGCTGGCAGTCAGCTCACAGCGAGGCGGCCCTCCTTTACCGCGCCCGCCGAACGGCCGAGCAGGCCGAGCGTCCGCGGATCTCGGTCCTGGTGCAGGCGATGGTGCGGGCAGACGCCGCGGCTGTCGGGTTCAGCCGTGCCCCTGCCGGCTACGGCATCGACCTGATGCTCATCAACGCGACCCTCGGGCTTGGCGAAAGCCTGGTGAGCGGCGAGGTAACCCCCGACGTCATCGCCGTGTCGCGGGCAGATCTGAGCATCGTCCGGCATGAGATTGCCGAAAAGGGGCGTATGAGCGTCATGGCCGACGAGGGCGTCGTGGAGCGATCAGTCCCCCGTCGTCTGCAGCATCGCCCGGCGCTTGACGAGATACAGGTCCGGGATCTGGCCCGAATGATGCAGGCGCTGGAAGAGGAGTGGGAGATGCCGGTGGACGTCGAGGCCTGCTGGGACGCTCATGGGCTCCATCTCCTGCAGTGCCGCCCCATCACGGCCGTTTAGCATGGCGCGAGACGATCGTTCCACGCCGCACACGGCGCATTTCCCGGTCGTGTGGCCGGCGGATGCTGATCCGTCCCTGCACTGGACCCTCGATGACGAGGAACCGGCTCCGTTTCTGAGCCCCTCTGACGGTTGGGCCCGACACGGGGTTATTCATGCACACGCATACTGGCACGGCCCAGTGGCCGACATCCGCCGGCTGCGCCTAAACTCCTACGCATACAGCGCCCGGGTGATCCGCTCCGACACGCCTGCCGAGAGTGCCGCGAGGGCCGTGCGGGCGACGGAGGATCTCGAAACGCTGGTCGACAGCATCGAGGCGCGGTGGGAGGACAACTGGGCGCCACGCATCCGAAGCGCCCTTCACGACTTTGAAGACTTCGACCCCGGCTTTGCCAGTGACGGGGAACTGGCCGAGGAGATTGGCCAGGCCCACCTGCCGGGCCACGAATTGTGGGAGGTCCACTTCGAGCTGGTTTTCGGCTGCGGCTACATCCGCCGTCAGTTCGACACGTACTGCGCTGAGGTGTTCGGCGCCGACACGGATCTCGGAACGGCCACGCTCACGGCCGGGGATCACAACATGAGCGTAGCCTCTGGAGAACGCCTCCTCAGTCTGGTCGAGTTCGTTCACGATCGGACTGCTCTCGAAACCCTGGTGCTGAAAGAGACGTGGCGGGATATGGCCGTACGTCTCGACCAAGTCAGCGGCGGGCCCGAATTCCGTACGCGGCTTGCGGCCTTTATCGCCGATTTTGGGCGGAAGCTCACCGACGGGCTCGCGGGACCGACATGGGAGGAGTCTCCCGATCTCGTGCTGGCGAACCTGCGGGCGCTTCTGCGCCTCGGGGGGGACTTCGGGCGGGGCCGGCGCGAGGGCGTGATTGCCGACAAGGAACATCGCCTGGCCCGAGCCCGAAAGATTCTGGCCGCGCTCCCGCGGGCCCTTGGGGAAGAGTTCGAGCGGCTGTACCAAAGCGCCTCCGTGGCCACCCGGCTCATGGAGGACCACAACCACTACATCGATCAGCAAAGCGCGTACTTCCACCGCCGCCTGCTGGTCGAAGCCGCCCGCCGCCTTGTCCGGCAAAAGCGCCTGGGTTCTGTGACGGACGTTTCCTTTCTTACGGAGAGCGAGTTGGCGCAGGCTCTTGTCGACCCTGACGTTGCCCCTTCCATGCTCGCGGCGGCCCGAGCGCACGACGCCTCCATGTGGCGCCAACGCAAGCCCCCGAAAGAACTCGGCGGGCCCGAGCCGTCCCTGCCCCCGCACCCTCTCTTTGGCCCCCCGAAGGCCCCTTTCTCGCCGCCGAAACTCGAGGAAGCGCCCGGAACTTTGAGTGGACTTGGCGCATCCCGAGGGGTCGTGGTGGCCCGCGTCCGCATCGTTCGGGAGCTTGCCGGCGCCTCGGCCCTAGTGCCCGGTGAGATTCTCGTCACGACTGTGACAAGCCCCAGCTGGGCCACCTGGTATCCGATTCTCGGGGGTCTCGTCACCGAAACCGGCGGCGTCCTCACTCACGCCGCCGTTGTGGCCCGCGAGTACGGGATCCCGGCCGTGGTGGCGGTGCCGTCCGCCACCACCGCGCTCCACGACGGTGATCTGGTGGAACTGGACGGCCAGGCTGGAACGGTGCGGAGGGTGCAAGACCCCTGACCGTCTGCGGCGTTGCCCGTGAGCGTACCCGCCAGCAGCCGGCAGGGACCGGCCGTGCACGGCCGGTCCCCCACCGGTCATGGTGACGGGGAGCGGGGAGAGAAGACGCTCAATACGGCGTCGCATCAGATTGCTTACTGAAAGAACCATCCGTGGGCGAAGAGAGATCCTCCGCGGAGCGCCACCACGGCGAACACGGTCGCCACGATCCAGTAAAGCACCGTAGGCAGCCGGGACCCGAGCCCCATGTACGCGGTGAAGACGGGGCTTAAAAAGCGAAGCGTGCTGTGATACAGATGGCCCAGAGTTCCGAAGCTGAAGGCCAGCACGGTCATCGCCACCGCATACCCTAAGAGCGCCCCCGACCAGTCGTCGCCGCGACGGACCAGCCGAAACGCCTCCCACACGGTACCGGCCAGCATGAGGGTCGCCACCGCAACCAGGAGAAAGAAAAGCCCCGGGTCGTGCAGGAACTCCGATCGACCCGCCGGCAGTAACGGGCCGAGCCAGCCCGTCCAGGGGGTCGTGAGCACCCCATTCCAGCGATGCTGCTCGGTTACGAACAGAAACGGGCACCCGAATGCGAGTCCCAGATAGAGGGCATAGGCGCCGACTCCGGCTCCGATGCCGGCTCCCCACGCCACGATCCCCGCCCAGTCGCGCCGCGTGCGGTTGACAACCCGCCAGATGACCAGCACCAGGGGAATCAAGCCGGTGAGCACGGCCGGGGCAGCGGTCAGACTGCCGAGAAAGCCAACCGCCGCCGCGTAGGGATAGCGGCGGCTGGCGGCCAGTTCCATTCCGGCCAGCGCCGACAGCATCATCCAGGTTTCCGCGTACAGGGCCGAAAAATAGATGGCTGCGGGGTTTACGGCAAAGAGCCAGAGGGCGCGCACACGGGCGGTGCCCGTCATCCCGAACCGGCCGAGAACTCGATAGAGAAGCCAGAAGACGGCGGCAAGGGCTGCCTGCTGGATGAAAAGCCCCGCGTTTGCACCGGTGACATGAAGGATGAGCGGAAGCAGGGGAAAGAAGACCGTAGCCCGGAGTCCGAGACCGGGGATGCGGTAACCCTCGTGCGCGATGGCTAGAAACCACAGGCTGTCGTACTGGAAGAGAAAGTGGGCGTGGGACGAAAAGGCCATGTTCTGATGGAGTGCCCCTGAAGCGGGCACCCCGGCTGTCATCAGCACACAGGCCGCCACCAGAAGCTCGTGACCCAAAAAGGCCCACACCCAGGCCGGAACCCGCGGACGGACCTGTTCGCGGGTTACGGTGGCAGCCGTCATCAGCGGTTTCTGGGGGCGGTACCCCCTGCCGGTTCACGGCCTCTCCCCAACCTGCGGCCGCCGGCGAGCCGCCGCCCCGGGCCGACTCCCGTGATCCGGGTCACGCCGTTTCCCCCGGGGCCATTAGGCCGGCCTGGCGGCGGATGACGAATGGGATGACGGCGGCCACAAGCGTCATAAGCGCCGTGAGGGCAAACCAAGCCAACGCTTGCGACACGACGAGCGGGCCCAAGAGGGTCGGTATGAGGGCCACCCCAACATTCGAAGCGAGGCTGTAACCGGCCGTGGCCAGTCCTGCCGACCCGGCATCGGCCGCCTCCTGGGCAGCCGCCTCCAGGGCCAGAGCGTACCAGCCGTTGCCGAACACCCCGACCAGGAAGAAGATGGCGTCGATGCCGGGACTGCGTCCGATCGGCAGCACACCCGTAAGAAGGGCCGCCGCCGCCATCACAAACACCAGGGTAAGCACGCCCAGCACTCGCTGAATGCCCCTGGTGTCACGCCAGCGCTGGCTTATCGCGCCGAACAGAGACGCGCCCACCGCCGAGCCCAGAAATGTGAGCGCCGTCAAGAGGCCGGCCATCGGAAGTGCATCGGCGACGTTCAGATGAGCCAGGGCCGCACTGGCCACCGATCCCATCATGACGCTTACCGACGCCACCACGAGGCCGATGACCCAGTACGCGCTCACGACCAGACGCACCGGACCGAGCTCCACGGCATGGGCCGGCGGCAGATGGGGCAGCGTGTCCCACAGCCACAGCCCGGCCAGCACGGCGACGATGACCGCGAGCCATAGATCGAGGAGCGGCGAGAGATGGCCCCCAAGGAGCGCCCCCACCGCCATCCCGAAAAAGAGAGTGCCAATGACGAGTCCGGTCCCGGTGCGGAGCTTTTTCACGCCCGCCACCCGCAGGACGCCGCCGATGGGGGCGATGAGAAACGGGTAGGCGAGCGCCGCCAGCAGCTGTCCGGTGAAGAAGAGAGGATAGTCGGGCGCCACCGCCCGCAGGAAGAGCCCGACGGCGGTCAGCACGATGGCCACCCGGAGAAGCGGGCCCGGGCCACGACGGGCCGCCCAGAACCCCGCTGGCAGCGACCCAGCAATCATGGCGTACCCGTAAAGAGATATCAGCAAGAGAGCGGCTCCCAGGCTCACATGAAAGTTGGCGCCGACGATTGGAACAAGCGGAGCCAGGATGAACCAGCCAAATCCCAAGGCGAAGGCAAATCCCGCGTATGACGCCAGCATGCGGGCGTCCTGCGATGGGCTGTCCATCACGTCACCTCAATAAAATCTTCGGGTTAGGCGCGCGACATCCCTTCCCCACTCCCGCCGCACTCCCCGGGATCTGCCCGGGGCGTTTGTTAGACTCACAGGCAAGGCGGAGCGCGCCTATGGGGGTAGCCCGAGTGAAGTATGGACGGCTCTTTCTTTCGGAACTTGTCGGCACGGCGCTTCTAGTCGCGATTGGCTGTTCGTTTGTCGTCGTCGATTTCGCCCCGCAAAGCCCCATTCCCCATCTCCTGGCGTCGGCGGCCCTCAGGCGGGCACTCACCGGCTTTCTGTTCGGCACGACGGGCGGCCTCATCGCCTTGTCTCCGGTGGGTCATGAGAGCGGCGCGCACATTAACCCCATCGTGTCGCTCGCGTTCTGGCTGCGCGGGACCCTTAAGTTTCCCGTGACCATCGGTTATGTGGCCGCTCAGATGGCGGGAGCCGTTCTGGGCACGCTGCCCCTTCTGCTCTGGGGCCGGCTCGCAGCGAGCGTTCACCTGGCCGCCACCACCATGGGTCCCCTGGGACCGGTGGCAGCCGTGAGCGGAGAGGCAGGGGCTACCGCGATGCTCACGGTGGGGCTGTTTGTGTTCCTGGGACACCGACGCCTCAGGCGATACACGCCGGGTCTGTTCCCGCTTCTCTACGCATTTTTGGTCTGGATTGAGGCTCCGCTGTCCGGTACCAGCACGAATCCTGCGCGGAGTTTCGGCCCCGCGCTGGTGGGAGGGATCTGGCGAGGGTTCTGGGTGGACGTATGTGGTCCGCTGGCCGGCATGACTCTCGGGCTCTTGCTGCTGCGCCTGCCGGGGCTTAGAACGCTCCGCGAGGACGTGGCCAAGCTTTACCACTTCCACCGCGACCCCTCCGGCCTCCTGTCCCGCCCCGTCAAGACGCTGGCCGGGGAGCTTGAGCGGGCGTGGACGGGTTCGCGTCACCGCCCCGACTAGGCGGGGGGCACCGCCATGTGGAGCGCGGTGGTCTCCACCCGGAACCCCACTCTCCCATAGATTCTTTCCTCCGCCACCCCCGCGGGCGTGAGCCAGACGCGGGCAAGTCCCCCCTGAAACGCCGCCCGGACGAGGGCCCCCGTGATGGCGCAGCCGATGCCCCGACGCCGGAAGCGGGCGTCTACCGCCACGCCCACCAGCTCCGCCAGGCCCTCGCGTGGCGGCGTGAGCTCTGCGGCTCCCACAACCGTCCCGGCTTCATCCACGGCGATGAGGGGTTGGAACCCGCGACGGACGCCGGCGTGAAGACGGAGGAGTTCGACCGGATCCGGGTCCGGGTCTCCAAACGCCCGGGCCTGCACGCGCCGCATGGACATGCGTTCCTGGTCCCCTGCCGGTGGACGGATGGCAAAGCCAGGTGGCGGGAGCACTTCCACAAAGTGCTCCCGCGCCACCATCATCACCGTGAGTAGACCCTCACGGCGAAAGCCCGCGCGAAGGAGCACCGGCTCCACTGCCGGGGCCGCTCCCGGCAGGTACTCGATTCGCGGCATGCAGCCCCGGTTACGAAAGGTCTCGATGAGGGCCTGCACCGCCTGCAGGCCGGGCTCCGCCTCGTCGTCCGGAACCGCGTAATTCACGCCCGGGCTGCGGCTCATGGTGTCGAAGCCGGCCAGGAAGCCATCCACCCGTACGGTCTCCCGGTTGTCGATCATAAAGGACCGCAAATAGCTGGCGACGGCGCGGTCGATCTCCCCCATCTCCCATCGGCCTCCTCAAGTGATCCGCTCCAGACCCCGCGCCGGCCGCCTGAGCGACAGGAGACGCGGGGTGCCAAATCCATGCTCGTCGTACATCTGGAACAGGTTGAGTCTAGCCCGGGCCTCCACCTCGGCGGGCAAGAGTGCGATGGCCGAGCCACCGAACCCGGCACCGGTTAGCCGCGCACCGCCCTGTGGGTCGAGACTGTCGAGAAGCGCGCAGGTCGTGTCCAGCACGGTCAAAGACACCTCATAGTCGTCCCGCAAAGATGCGTGGGACGCCCGCATGAGGGCTGCTACCGCGCCCCAGTCTCCGCGCGCCGCCGCTGCGACGGTCTCTTCGACACGCCGGTTCTCATTCGTCACGTGCCGGGCGCGACGCCTCCAAAGCGGCGTGTCGCTCAGGCGCTCAACATCCTCGGGGCCCACAGAAGCCAGGTTTGGCACACGCAGGCGCAGCGCGGCCTGCCGCGCCTCCTGCACGCGCTCTCCGTACGGGGTGTCGGACAACCGTCGGCTCACCCCGGTGTCCACAATCAGAAGGACGCGGCCCGCTTGTTCCCAGTCGAAGGGCACCGCCACGGCGGTCTTCCGTCCCGCATCAATCAATACCGCACACCCGTCACGGGCGTACAGGATGGCAAGTTCGTCCAAAAGCCCCGACGGCACCCCGAGGTAACGGTTTTCGACCGTCTGCGCCATGGCCGGCCATGACGGGTCCGGCCCATCGGCCCCGGAGAGCGCCCCGATCAGGGCCAGGGAGAGGGCGGCCGATGAGGAGAGACCCGCACCCGGAGGGAGTGTGCCCCCTACCAGGATGTCCGCACCGGTCCTACGGTCGCACAGGCACAGGACCCCACCCACAAATCCCGTCAGTCCCGAAGCCGGAGCGCCCGACGATGAGGCCTTTTCCATCCGGGCGACCAGGTCGGACAGGTCGACATCGAGGACCTCACCCGTGATGAGACTCTCTGCCCGGACGCGGCCGTCGCTGCGGTCGCGGACACCGACCAGAACGCCCTCCGACACCGCGGTCGCCAGCGATTGACCCCCCTCGTAGTCGGTGTGGTCGCCGATAATGGTAACGCGGCCCGGCGAACGCCAGAGCCGGTCGGGGCTGGAGGCGAACAAACTCTGAAATTCGCCGACCAGCCGGTCCTCCTCCATCAAGGCCGGCTTCCTTCCGCCCGCAGGAGGGGTCCAACCTCGGCCACGGTGGTACAAGGGGCCACATCGCATAAGAATGCATCCATCTGAAGTTCCGAGCCGGCCAGATATTTAAAGCGCCCACCGCCGCGCTCATACGGCAGGATGTCGATACGCCAATGGTAGGCGGACACGTCCTCACGCGTGTCCTGATAGACTCCCCAGGTGAGCTCGGTGCGGTGCTGAAAGCGGCTGTCAAGCGCGCGAATCGCGGCCTGCAAAAGCCGCACCGCGGCGGGCGTAAACGTTTCTGGGTCTAGCCGCGCCCGATGAACGTCGGGGACCAGCCACAGCTCGTAGGGCATGCGTGGAGCGGGCGGGGCCAGGACACGCCACCCCGGGACCGCGAACAGCAGTCGCCCCTCGGCATCGTCCCCGCACAGGGGACACGCACCGGCTTCAAATCGGGAGAGTTCCCGGGTGAGCCGCGGCGCCATGACCGGATATCCGTAGATCTGACCGTGCGGGTGGGCCATGGACGCGCCCACCCGTGGACCACGATTCTCGAACACGAAGACCTGCTCCACGCCCCGCCTCTCACGGAGTGCGTCCGAGCGCTGGAGGAGCGCTCGATGAAGGCTTTCGGAGTGGCGAGGCGCCAGGTATCCGAGGTCGTCGTCATGCCGCGGCGAATACACCACCACCTCGGCCGCCCCCGGCCCCGAAAACGGCGGGAAGCGATTTGGAAATACGGCGACAGAAAATGGTCCCTCGCCCACCTCGGCGCCGGGACCCGGACAGAAGAGGCAGGGACCACTGTCCGAAGAGAGCGGGCGGACCTGCCGGTTCTCTCCGACGCTTACCCACTCGGGCGCCACCGACTCGCGCGCAATCACGTCCCGTCCCCCTCCTGACAGATGGATCCCCACAGCGCACTTACGGAGCGTCCCGCGGGCAGGGCCTCCGATCCCGGGATCGTGGCCCGCGGATGGAAAAAACCTCGACCCGGAGGAGCATCGGATGGATCCCAGATAGGGCACGGTCCGACCGTCCACATTCCTGATGCGCGCGAGGCTCTGGCGGCCACAAGGGCCGCGGCGTAGGCGCGCGCCACGTCATCGACGTGAGCGAACGGACGACGGCGCGCTCGGGGCGGCACACGGTCAAGATGCTCTCGACGCTCTATCCAGGTGGCGGCATCGGAAAGACCGATAAGACCGGGCCGCCCGGGGTGCGCCAGAATCAATAAGTCCTCGGGAAAGACATCCGCCGCGCCGGACGGACGCTCCGGCCAGCCTACCACCATCGGTGTCCCCTCCCGGGCGGTTCTTCGCGCCGCCCGCAAGTTGGGTGGCGCTTCCTCGTCCGTGTTCACAAGCAGGCAGGCGTCCACGTGATGACGGGCGCGTACCAGCGCCCACACATCGGGGTCCAGGGGGTCGCCGCGGAGGTCTAGGTTCACCGACCCTGATCGAGACCCCACGGCCACCACCGGAAGGCCGGCCGGCAGATCGCACAGGATCCGGCGGACTGCGTCAACCACCTCTTCATCGTCGCCGGCCACCACCAGCACGGACGCGCGCGCGTCAGGCTCCGCGCCGTCCCCGAAGTACTCCACTACCTGGCCGTCGGCACGGGCGACGCGGCGATGAGCTCGAGCGTTCACGAAAAGAGGCCGCGCACAAGCCTACGATCAACCTTGCCATTGACGTTTCGGGGCAGCTCGTCTTCGGCGCGCCAGCGGGTCGGGACTTTATAGGCCGCGAGGCTCTCTTTCAAGAACCCACGCATGCGCTCCGGATCGACCGGCTGCCCTCGATAGACGACGGCGGCGGCCACGACCTCACCCCACTCCGGGTCTGGCACACCCACCACACTCGCCTCCAGCACGTCTGGGTGTCGATACAGCGCCTGCTCCACCTCACCGCCAAAAATCTTCTCGCCACCGCGGTTGATGAGATCCTTCAGGCGGTCCACGACGTAGACGTAGTTTCCGTCGACGCGAACCACATCCCCGCTTCGCATATAGGTGCGACCGTCCTCCAGGAGAGCGTTCCTGGTGGCGTCGACGTTTTTATGATAGCCCCCCATCACCATCGGACCGGCGATGAGGAGCTCTCCGGATGCGCCCGGTCCCACATCGCGCAGGGTGGACGGGTCAACCACCCGCAAGCTGACGCCGGGCGCGGGGCGTCCGGCCGACTCCGGCCGCGACAGGGTGTCGGCCGCCGGCAGGATGGTGGCCGGTGACGCCACCTCCGTCATTCCGTACGTATTGTATATCCGCGCACCGGGAGCCCGAACGGCCAATGCGCGCAGCACGGTTGCCGGAATCGGAGCGCCGCCGGAGGCAGCGACCATGAGCGCTGGGGGGACTCCCCGCTCCTCCCACACGCGCAGGAGACGGATAAAGATTGTCGGCACGCCGAAGAAGAAGTCCACCTGGCCTCGCCGCATAACCTCATCTGCGGCAAGGGCTTCAAATCGCGGCATCAAGACCACGCCGCCACCGGCCAGAACGCTTGGAAGCCACTGCCCTATGAGGCCGGTCACGTGAAAGAGGGGAACGGCAATCAGCGTCACGCCTCCCGCGAGCCCGAAGATGCGCCGGTAGCTCTCGGCGGAGTGGAGGAGGTTTCGATGACTCAGCCGCGCGGCCTTGGGGATGCCAGTAGTGCCGGATGTGAAGAAGAGCGCCGCACAGGCCTGCGACGTTGCCTGAATCCCCGGCAGACGGGATGTGGCGGCACCCGTTGCCGCCCGGCCCGCATCGAGGACTCGCGCGGGCGTGCCCCTGACCCTGGGCGCCAGGTCTCGATCGGCCACCACAATACGTGGCCGGACCAGCGCCAGCAGGGGGGAAAGCTCCTCGGCCGTGAACCGCACGTTCAAGAGCGCGGGCTCCGCGCCCGCGAGGAGCGCGCCGAGGTACCAGATGACAAAGGGGATGCGGTTCTCGCACAAGATTCCCACCACATCTCCGGGTCCGGCGCCTCCGTCCTGAAGGGCGCGAGCCGCACGCGATGCCGCGCCGGCCAGGGCCGCATAGCTAAGGCTGGAGCGGTCATCGCTGAGGGCCATGCGGTCCGGATCCTTGTCCACCGTCCGTTGGAACGCGACGGAGATGTTGACCGGTAGACACCGGTAATGATCCCCATCCATGGCCCCGGCGGTCTCCGGCCATATGCAGCGATATGTCTCCCTCACGGGCGGTCCCCCTTCGGGCGCCGGCAGGAGGCCACCGCTGTCGGTGATACGCGTCCTCACACCACGCCGTGGCATACGCCTCGGCATAAACTTCGGCGCCGGCTGTCTGCGGTCCTGGGTTCGCAGAAATTGGAGATGGGCGGAAGCCCGGACAGAGAACGAGGTACTCTCAGGGGAGGGCGCCCCGTTTCGTGCGGACGGCGTCAGAGAATGGAGGGGCATCGAATGCGCGTGATTGTCGACCGGCATGTAGACGTACCCATGCGCGATGGGACACGGCTAAAGGCCAATGTATATCGCCCAGACGACGAGGAGCGCCACCCCGTCCTTCTGACTCGACTCCCGTACGGCAAGGATCTGGGGCTTGCGACTTCCCTGGTGGATCCTCTGCGGGCCGCGGAACGGGGCTACATTGTGGCGGTACAGGACGTGCGGGGACGGTTTCGGTCGGAAGGAACCTTCAATCCGTTCGAAGACGAATTTCACGACGGCTACGACACGGTGGAGTGGGCGGCGCGTTTGCCCGGATCCGACGGTCAGGTCGGCATGTTCGGCGCCTCGTACTTCGGCATGACGCAGTGGCAGGCCGCCGTGACGCGGCCGCCCCATCTGAAGACGCTGGTGCCGGCCATCACGTGGGGCAACTTTTTTCGTGGGGCCTTCCGTCGGGGAGGAGCCCTCGAGTGGGGTCTATGGCTTGAGTGGCTGATGGGGGCGATAGCCCCTGACGCCGTGATGCGCCGTCATTCGGATGATCGTCTCGCCCTCGGGGCGGCCGCGTGGCAACTGGCGGAAGAGCTCGATACGCTCGAGTCCCGCGGGTACTGGACGCTGCCGCTTCGGAACTTCGGGGGTCTGAAGGATCTGGTGCCATCGTTCTACCGCCAGCTGGAACTGACGATCGGCGACGAGTATTGGGAGCGCCTGAACGTGGGTCGGCACTGGCCGGAGATGGATGTGCCGGTGCTGATCCTGGGGGGATGGTATGACGTCTTTCTCGGCGAGACGCTCCGGGCTTATCAGGCCTTTGCCGGACGCGGGCGGCATCTGGGTCCGCGTCTCGTCATTGGACCCTGGACCCACGGCGTATTTTCGGGACTGATCGGGGAGGTCAACTTCGGCGTTGCCTCCTCGGGCGCCCTTATCAACCTCCGTGAGGACGTGACCGCGCTGCATCTCCGCTGGTTTGACGCGGTGCTGCAAGAACGCCCGGGGAGCTGGGCGGACGAGGCCCCGGTTCAGATTTTCGTGATGGGGGAGAATCGGTGGCGGTATCTGTCTGACTGGCCGCCGCCAGGTGCCCATCCGTGGGATTTGTTTCTCCACGCTCGCACGGCCGCCAACACGGCACAGGGCGGGGGTGTGTTGGACGAGGTGGCGCCCGCCGACGAGTCCCCGGATCGGTTTTCGTACGATCCGTTAAATCCGGTGCCCACCGTCGGCGGGGCCCTCCTGCTGGCCGGCGCCTTCCGGCCGGGTCCCTTCGACCAGTCGGCGGTGGAGGCCCGCACGGACGTCCTCTGCTACACCAGCGCTCCCCTTGAGAGGAGCGTGACCGTGGCCGGGCCGGTCTCGGTCACCCTGCATGCTGCCAGCTCGGCACCCGACACCGACTTTGTGGCGCGGCTTG
>JAJZYZ010000142.1 GCA_021797815.1 Bacillota bacterium | reverse complement strand
CGCCCGCTTCCCCCGCACCGACTCTCGGTGGGATCGACGCCGGTCCCGGCCCTCACACGGCCGTTTTCCTGGCCGTCGGGCACGCGAAGCCACCAATATACGGCCGCCTCTCTGGTGCGGACGCTCTCACGCCTCCTTGCCGACGCCCCCGCGCCGATTCACATTCCCGGCCCTCACGGCCTTGTGGGCGGTTATCCCTGCCGGGCGGGGGCGGGGGAGATTCGGCTCAATCTTCCCGAGGGCCTGAGCGAGGAAGAGGCGGTGCACACCAATGAGGAGGCAGCCCGGGCCGACGGGATTGAGCGGATGGACAGCGACGGCACGGTGCACCTGACGGACCGCGCCCGCGTCGGACTGCGGGCAGGGCTGGACCTCGACATCGAGACCTGGGAGCCCGCGCACATGGAGGAGCAGGCGAAGCTCCTCCTCGCGCGGGTGCGCGACATTTCGTTCAGAAAGAAGCGATAGCGATGACGACACCGTCGACCGAAACTTCTCGCCGGCTCTTCGAGCGGGCGCGGGACGTGATGGTGGAGGGGGTGAGCTCGCCGTCGCGCGGCCAGCTCAACTATGGAGAGCACCCCATCTTTCTACGCCGCGGCGAGGGCGCGTACGTGGAGGACGTGGACGGCAACCGATACGTGGACCTCATGATGGCGTACGGGGCCCTTCTGCTGGGCCATCTGGACCCGGCCATCCGAGCGGCGCTTCACGAGGCGGCCGATGCCGGCACGCTGTTTGCGGCGGTCTCCGAGCCGGAAGTGGATGTGGCCGAGCTTATCACGACCCGGGTGCCGGGCGTAGAGCGGGTGCGCTTTGCCAACACCGGGACCGAGGCGACGATGGCGGCGCTGCGGTTGGCCCGGGGCCTGACCGGCCGCCGGCGCTTCATCAAATTTGAGGGCCACTACCACGGGTGGTACGACGATTATCTGGTCTCGGCTCACCCGCATCCGGCGGCCGATCTGGGCCTCGAGACCGACCCGATTGCGATACCGGAGAGCTCGGGCCTGGAAGCCCACGCCTTGCAGCAGGCTATCTTGGTGCCCTGGAACAATCTTGATCGGCTGGAGGACGCCCTCCG
Source organism: Bacillota bacterium (assembly GCA_021797815.1). GTDB lineage: Bacteria > Bacillota > Sulfobacillia > Sulfobacillales > JAIMBI01 > JAKATP01. The sequence goes on along the minus strand of JAJZYZ010000142.1, from coordinate 1,546 downwards.
TCGTCACCGGGACGAGGTGGCCTGCATCATCACCGAGCCGGTGATGGCCAACATGGGCGTCATCCCCCCGGAGCCGGGCTACCTGGAGGGCCTGCAGGCCCTGGCCCGGCAGTACGACACCCTCTTCATCCTGGACGAGACGGTGACCGGCTTTCGGCTCTCAGAAGGCGGGGCCGCCCGCCGCTACCACCTGACCCCGGATATCCTGACCTTCGGCAAGGGGCTCGGGGCGGGGCTCCCGGTCGCCGCCATTGCCGGTCCCGCCGCCACGCTCGACGGCTTTCGGTGGGGAGGCGTGCTGCATTACGGGACCCAGAACGCCTCGTTCATCGGCATGATGGTGGCGCGCGCCAACTTGTGGGCGCTCACGGCGGAGGTGTACGAGCACGTGGACCGTATCGCGGCGGCGGTGGAAGACGGGCTGAAGGAGCTTCTGCGGCGGCATCACGTGACAGGCCGCGTTCAGCGGGTGGGGGCTATGCTGCAGATCTTCTTCGGGACGGCCGACCCCATCCGAGACTATCGGGACTTCTGCGCTCGCGTCGACCGGCAGATGTTCCAGCGCTTTGCCTGGAGCATGATCCGGCACGGGGTCTATATGTCGCCGTCAGCGTCTCTGCACTCGATCATCTCGAAGGCGCACCAGCTGGAGCATGTGGAGAAGGTGCTGGCTGCGGCGGACGCGTCGCTGGCCGAGGTGGCCGGGTCATGACGGCCCGCTATCCCGAGCTGCACGACCGCCGGGTCCTGGTGACCGGGGGCGCGAGCGGCATCGGGCGGGCCACGGTGGAGCGTTTTCGCCTGGAAGGGGCCCGGGTGGCCGTGATGGACCGGGACGGAGATGCGCTCCACGCACTGGCGCTGGCGGTCCCCGATCTGATGACGCTCCCGGCCGACGTGGCTGTAAGCTCCGAGGTGGCAGACGCGTTTCGCGCGTTAGACGGGGCATTCGGCGGGGTTGACGTCCTGATTGCGAACGCCGGTATCAGCCTTCGCCATGCGTTCGCCGACATCACGCCCGACGAGTGGCGCCGTGTTATGGCCGTAAACCTCGACGGGGTGTTCTACTGCGCCCAGGAAGCCTTTTCACGCATGGCCGCCCAGGGTGGGGGCCTCATCTTGATGACGGCGTCCACCAACGGATTTCGCGGCCATCCCCATTACGCCGACTACAACGCCTCCAAGGCCGGGGTGATCGAGCTCATGCGGACGGTGGCCGCCGAGGGAGCACCTTCGGTCCGCGCCAACGCCGTCTGCCCGGGGTACGTGCTCACTCCCATGCAGCGGGCCGAGTACACCGACGCCATGCTGGAGGCCGTCAATCGCTCGCTGCCGCTCGGACGGCACGCCGCCCCCGAAGAGGTGGCGGCACTGTTCGCTTTTCTCGCCTCCGACGACGCGCGCTATCTGACCGGCCAGTGCTTTGTCATCGACGGGGGGGAGACAATCTGAGCATGGAGCAGGCGCTGCCGCTTTTGGGCCGGGTGGCGATCGTCACGGGCGCCGCGGGCGGCATCGGGCAGGAGACCGCGCGCGTCCTGCACGC
>JAJZYZ010000141.1 GCA_021797815.1 Bacillota bacterium | reverse complement strand
GGAGCGGGCCTGCGGGGAGGGCGTCCTCCACGTTCGGTTCGCCTCGCCGGGCGCTCAGGGGTCGCGTCCGCTCTGCGTACCGTGGTCGACCGCTCGTGCGAGGGACGCGTCACCATCTTTACAGTGACTCCTCTGTGGGCACAGGGGAACGGAGCGGGCACGCTCCGGTTAGGATGGATCGATGAGAGAGGATCGGGATGATGCCTCGCGTCCTCGCCGTACGGCCAGATGTCACCCTCCTCGAGGGTCGGCGCGCCTGTAAGCTAATTTCCAGTGAGGGCAGCCGGGCCGCCGAACCGAGTCCGAAAGAGAGGACGTCGCCCACCATGCGCGACTCGGATGTCAGGCGTGCAAGGGCCGCGGCGATGCGCGTGGCCGCGTCGCTGCACCTTCCCGCGGAAGATACGGTCCTTCTCCACAACTCGAACAAGCTTACGCTCCGTCTGATGCCGCTTGGCGTGGTGGCGCGGGTAGCCCCCGCAACAGACCAGGTCGCGTCGCTGGAGGTGGAGCTGGCGGAGCGTCTCACCGCATCGGGCTGCCCCGTGGCGTCCCCTTATCCCCTCGTGCCTCCCCGTCCGTTTGAAGGGGACGGATTCGTCGTCACGTTCTGGACGTACTATGAGCCGGCGGCACCATCCGATGTCTTCTCGACGGACTACGCGCACGCACTCGCGAGACTGCATGAGGGCATGCGGCTGCTCGACCTCTCCGTACCGCACTTCACGGACCGTGTGAAAGAGGCCCGGCAGCTCCTGCGGAGCCGCGAGCGCACCCCGGCGCTCCCGGAGGCCGACCGGATGCTCCTCGAGGACACCTTGCGGAGGCTGACTCGGGCCATTCGCGGCCGTGGCGCGGCCGAGCAGCTGCTCCACGGTGAGCCGCATTCGGGCAACGTGCTGATCACGGCCGAAGGGCCCCGGTTCATAGATTTTGAGACCTGCTGCCGGGGCCCGGTCGAGTTTGACGTGGCCCACGCGCCGAACGAGGTTGGCCGGCTCTACCCCGGCATCAATCAGGACCTCGTCCAGGAGTGTCGGATTCTGGTGCTGGCCATGATCACGACCTGGCGGTGGGACCGCTGCGACCAGCTTCCCGACGGGCGCCGCGCGGCCACCGCATGGTTGGGAGAGCTCCGCGCCCTGCTTCATGAGAGACAGACCGATTCCGCTGACGGACCTGATCGTGTCCGCTAGGCCGACCAAGCGACGGCCGCCTTGAAGCCATTTTTGCCTCCGGATGGGAGTGCATGGGCACTCTTTAATTTGCCCGCTGCGGGCTTGAGGACCGGTCCGGATTCACAGATAGGCCCGGGGTCGGCCGTCAGCCGTGGATTCCGGTTCAGCGGCCCGGCTCTCGCCTAAAGGCGGCTCACCAACCATGGCCGGGTGGCAGGATCGTGATGCTCCAGGGCGGTGAGGTGGTTGTCGTCGGGGTAGAACGGAGTCTCCGGACGGGGAAGGAGGGCCGCGAGCTTCTCGGAGGCCTGAGTCGGCATGTTCTGATCCCGATGACCGTGCGCGATATAGATGGGAACGGTGAGCGCTACGCGCTCGAAGCCCCACGAACGGCAGCGGCACATGGCGATATCATTGAGCCACCCGTCGATGCCGCGGCCGACGTCGGCCTGCATCACCTCATATCGGCGCCCGAGCGGCCGCCGCACCGCCCAGGGGAGCAAGTGGGGCGGCCCGGTCCGCCGACAGGGCGATCGTAAGCCCGTTCCTGACGCTTGGCCGTGTGGGTGTCGAACGATGACGCACACAAAGCCCCGGTGCGTCGTCACGGCGTGAAGGGCTCCTCCGCCATTCGGCCGAAGGCGCTTCGCTTATGGCGAGCGGGTGACCACGGCGGCTATGTCATACGACTGGTTTTTGATGTTCGCCTGGAAAATTATCGCCGCGTCGGTTGGCCGTCCGCGAAAGCTAAATACCGTGAAGCCGCCGGACACGGATCCGTGATAGACCGACGCACCAAGCCGCGCTCCCCGCTCGTGCGCCGGAACGACGGACGTAAGCTTATAAAGACGCCCTTCCCACCCGAGGATTTTGCCGCGATCTCCCTTGATCGCCAGCGGCCACGCCCAAGACGGGATCATAAGAGCACCCAGCAACACCAAAGCGGCACCGGCTGCAGAACCCAGGATGTACCACCTTCGCCGCACGACAGCACCTTCTCCGGTCGATCGGCTCCACGAGACCGACGCCCCGCTGCCTTCCCCCGAAAACGGAGCGGGGTGCGGGCCAAGGGACCCGGCTCAATCCGAGCCGCCCGTCCCCGGTATCGCCCTTGACTTCCCAACATGCCCGGAACGAACCAGGGTGTCGCCCGTCCCCTGGAGCTTACGACGACCGCCCCAGACATCCCGCCGCCCGTGACAATCAGAACGCCGGGCACCCGCCCGCGACAGACGTGTTGCCGAGACTCCGCGTGGCCTTGCGCTTACCGGAACGTGTCTTGACGGGACATCAATACGTTGGCGCCATCGCTCGCGGCCCGGCCGGGCGCCATGGCGGGTGGGACGTAGATACTGGGAATTGCCGTCGTGATAAGAAGATTCACGTGGCCCGCCGTTCCTCCGCTCCCAAAGCTAAAGCCGGCGCCTAACCGTCCCAGTTCCTGCATCACCGAGG
>JAJZYZ010000054.1 GCA_021797815.1 Bacillota bacterium | reverse complement strand
GGTGCTGGCGGCGACACTCCGTCGCGACGGTCCAACTGGCGTGGGCGCCCCCTTTGGCCCACGGGCGTCGGCGCGCGCCCTGCAAACTTTTTCGTGCATGTCATCGTGCGGTCACATTCGGACCGTACAGTGTCCCCGGGGTCATTAATCCCCGTCATACAGGCTCGGTGAAGAAAGGGGCGCAAACGCGTGTGGAATTCGATGGCGACCATCCTCGGGGTAAGCCTTCTCAGCCTCCCGGTCTCGGCGGCGACGCTTTCGGGCACCCCGCCTCTCCAGTCTCCGATCGTCTTGACGGCCAACGCGGCCACTACGCTCTCGCCGGCGGCCGCTGACCAGCGGGCGCTGACAGCCGTGGGAGCGGGCAGCATCCTGCACACGTCGCGCGACACGTACCGTAACCAGCCCGTGTATGACATTCACGTGCTGGATGGCTCCCAGGTGTGGGATGTCAAGGTGGGCATGAACGGGCAGATTCTCGTCGACCGCCTGGCGACCGAACAGGGGACCTCATCTTCCCCGAAGGACAGCCAGTCATCCGCGGCTGACAGCCCGTCGCATGCTGCCGAGTCCTCGGATGCGGCCGCTCCATCGGGGAGCGACGCCAAAACGCCTCCCACGACGCTTCAGGGCATCCCCTTCAATCAGAAGCTCACGGTCGCCCCGGCTCAGTTCAGCCCGGACATCTCGCAGGCCATGAGCGCTGTCAACGGCGTCTCGCTCAAGTGGGTGAAGTTCCAGGCCAAGAGTCATGGGGACTTCCAGATGAACATCAAGATTCGTCTGGCGCAGGGCACCACTAAGGTGAAAGACGTCTTCAACGCCTCGGGACAGCTCATCAGCCAGAAGCTCCCCACCGACAGCTCAGGCAGCACGAACAGCGCCGACAGCTCTGGCACCTCTGGCAGTTAACCGGCGCGGCGCCGAGCGGCCGGGTCTTGCGTCCGTCCGCACGGGCTAGGTGCATGGCTACGGGAGTGGGGGATGGATCTGGACCGGAGAACGCTCTGGCTCGTGCTGGCATGCACCGCGGTGACGGCGGGACTGATCGGTCCGACGATGGCGGTCCGGCAGGCCCTGCCGTCTCCGGTTGCGCTGGCGCGCGTCTCGCTGGCGCGGGCGCTCACCAGGGCCCGCAACCGGGTGTCGGGCGGACAGCTTTTGATGGGGTCGCCGACCGTTCGGCACGGCCGGACGGGGTATCTCTTTTCCTTCCGGAAGGGTGGGGGACACGTCGTCGCGGTGTGGGTAGATGCGGGGAGCGGCCAGTCGAACCTCGTGAGATCGCCAAAACCGGATCCGGCCGCCCGGGTCGGTCCCGCCGCGGACTCCTCTTCCATCATCTCCGCGCATACCGCCGCGGCTCTGGCCCTGCGCGCCGTGGGAGGAGACCAGGTGCTTTGGGTCCATCGGTCGGAGCCCAACGACCGCGGAACGTGGTATTACAGGGCCAAGGTCCTCTTGCAAGACTCATCTGACGCCATTGTCGAGGTTTCGCCCTTCGGCCAGGTGCTGTCGGTGCATACCGCGTCCAGGGGTTAGGGGGACGGCATGACCGTCTTGATTGTCGAAGACCATCGGGTAATGGCGGAGTGGCTCCGCGACGAGCTCCGTCGCGCGGGGTGGACTCCCACCGTCGCGGGGACCGCTGCCGACGCGGAGCGTGCGGTGCGCCAGAGCACCTTCGACGTGGTGCTGCTTGACATCGGCCTGCCGGACGGCAGCGGGATGGATGTGTGCCGGCGGATTCTCCAGATCACGAAGTCGAGCGTCATCATGTTAACGGCGCGGGACTCCATACCCGATCGGGTCCAGTCGCTCGACATCGGCGCCGACGACTATCTCACCAAACCGTTCGCCGTGGAGGAGCTGCTCGCCCGCATGCGGGCCGTGATCCGGCGCACGCAAGGGGATGGGGGGCCCCTTCTCGAAAGAGGGCGCGTGCGCCTCTGGCTTGAAGAGCGACGCGCGGAATGTGAGGGGCAAGATATTCCCCTAAGCCGCCGGGAGTTTGACCTGCTGGCGGTCCTGATGCGGCATCCGGGACGCGTGTGGTCGCGGCAGGATCTGCTGGAAAACGCCTGGGGTTATGATTTTTATGGGGAATCCAACGTGGTGGATGTGACCATCGGACGCCTGCGTGAGCGTCTCGGTATCGCGTCTGGCCTCACCATCACCGCGATGCGCGGCATCGGTTACGTGCTCCGTCAGGACTTATGATGCGCCGTCGCTACGGCGGGATTGCCCGTCTGCTCTTCCTGTCGATCGGCACCCTGGTGCTGGTGGCGTCCACCGCTACCGGCGTGTTCGTGTATGCCATGGTCCGGTCGACCCTCATCCGCCAGTCCGTGACCGAGGCGCAATCGATGGCGCAGGGGGCGGTCGTCAACCTCTCGCATGAGCTTAAGACGCACCGGAGCCGCACCCTGGCCGAGGACATGGCCGATCTCGCCACCGCCGGCACCTATGTGCTGCTCACCACCCGGCACGGACAGTTTCTGCTGTCGAAAGGCACACCGCCTCCCAGCCAGCCAGCGCGCGGGTGGAGCGGCGCGCCCGCTTCCGGCTGGATTCGGGTGCAGAGCACTCCCTATGCTTATGCGCGGCGGGCCCTCTCCATCGGCGGCCACACCGAGTATCTGGTGGTGGTCCATGCGGAGCCGTACGTGCAAACGCTGCTGGACAGTCTCCGTTATATTCTGGTTCTCGCCGAGGCGCTCCTGGTGGTGTCGCTTCTGCTGGGGACGCACCTCGTGGTGCGGGACTTGACCAGCCCTCTTGAGCGTCTCCGCGCATTTGCGGACCGCGTGGCGCGGAACCCGGGCCTCAAGGAACGCCTTCCCACCACCGGTGCGTTGTACGAAGCGGATCTGGTGACCACCGGCTTCAATCAAATGTTGGATCGCCTGGCCCTGGCGCAGGAACGTGAGCGCCAGTTTGCCAGTGACGCCGCGCATGCGCTCAGAACGCCGGTCCAGGTTATCCGGGGCTACTCGACCAGCCTGACCCGATGGGGGCAGCTCGACCCGGCGCTCCGCTCCCGCTCGCTGGCCGCGCTCCAGGCAGAGACGTCCGGCCTCGGCGACCTCATTGAACGCCTGCTGGTCCTGTCACGCCTCGACATAGATGATGTCCATGCCACATACCGCGCGGTGTCCCTGCCCGAGTTCTTCGATCGGCACGCGCCGGAACTGCACGACACCACCATGCACCATGCCCTCGACGTCACCGTGGAACCGGGCCTCACCGCCTGGACCGACGAGGCGCTCTTACTGACCGTGCTCCGCACCTTGCTCGAGAACGCGGATGCCTACGCCCGTCCGGGAACCCCCGTGGCCATCAGCGCCTCCCGGTCCGGGCCCGGTGTCGCGGTTCGCGTCACCAATCAGGGGCCGGCCATCCCGCCCGACGAACTCCTTCACGTCTTTGAGCGCTTCCGGCGCGGCCCCGAGGCCGCCGACTCCCGCCACTACGGCCTCGGTCTCGCCATCGCGGATCGAGTGCGCGAACATCTGGGGGCCGAGTGGCTGGTCACCAGTGCGGACGACGAAACCGTATTCGGCCTCATCCTGCCTGCCCGACCCGCCGATGCTCCGCTCTCCGAGGGCAGAGCGGGCGGCCCTGGCCCCAACGCGGAGGGCCCGGGCACGATCTAGAGGCATCCGGCCCCCGCCCCCGAGGGGCCGTCCCCCGGGGTCATGGTGTTCACACCCGGGACCCGCTCGTATCTTCGCCGGTGACCGAACTCGAGGAGAGGCGAGGCGGGGGATGCCTGGTTGTTGGAACCGGCCGTCCGTGGTTTCATAAGCAGAAAAGGCGCAGAGGTGGGCATCCGCCCGATGAGTATGTACAACGACCCGGGTCGTTTGGACCGTACGATCTGGGAGCGCGCCGCCGCTATTCTTCTGGCGGGCGTCCGCCGAGGTCGGGTCGGGAACGTGCCCGCGGCGCTGCAGAATGCCCGAGACATGGCCCCGGGGTGGTGTCCGCCACCCCTGCGCATCCTGTACTCCTGCCCACCGCTCGGCCGCATGAGCTGGGCGCTTTCCGCCCTGGGCGGGCGCCACGACGAAATCGCGGAATTTTTGCAGGCGGAACCGGATCTGGTTGTTCAGGCGGGTGACCAGGCGGCCGCCATGCTGGCAGACGGTGCACCCGCCGCCCTGGCCGCCCTCCGGGCGTTGGTATTTGCCGGTGAGCACCAGGCCGCCGCGCGTGGACGCCCGTTTCCTCCTGTCGCCGCCGCCATCGTGCTGGTGGCGGGACTGCTCCTGCTCACGGCGGCCGCACCGCTGGTAACCGGACCGATTTCGGTGGTGTCGTCCAATCCTCCCGGCGGCTTCAACAATCTCGATTCCGTGGTTTACGGTCCCGGCGGCGCCGCTCTTCTTGACCTGACCGCGCTCTCGTCCGATGTGGTCAGCAAGACCTCGGAAGGGGGATGGAGTGAGCGCCCCGTCCACAGCGTGTTTCAGGTGTCCCGGTATCTCGGACCCACGTGGACCATCAGCTGGTACGGCAGTCCCGGCACCAGCATGATTCCGGGGCCATTTGTGGAGGAACCGGCTCCCCTCGGCTGGCCCATCGGGCCGTTTGTCATGTCCGGCGGCCGCCTCTGGCTGGCCTCTCCCGACGAGGGCAGCATCAGCGTCCAGAGCCCCCACGGACGGACCCACGTGCATGCCATTCCCGGCTATATCGCCACGTTCAGCTTGGCCGCCGGCACCGGTGGGGGCGCTCGCATCCTGTTTACCGGCAGGGGCCGGGTGGAGGAGTGGCTCCTCAACCGGGACAGCAAGGGGTGGACCCTTACCCGCTATCAGGCGCCGTTCACCAAAACGCCTCTCTTTATGGCCGCCGGCTCCCCGAACCACGTTGTCCTCTTGGCCGGCCGCAGCCTGTACAGCTGGGATCCCGGCCGGGGTGCCCCGGTGCGCGCGTCCGCCAAGCTTCTCGTTACACCGCAATACCTGGAGGCGTTCGGGCATCAGGCCTGGGTGGTGGGAATCGGCCGGGCCGAGTTGGTGTCGGATGCCGGAACCATGCAGGCTCTCGTGAACATCGCGCCCCCGAATGCGGTGGGCGTCCTGCCGAACGGCAACCTCTGGGTCGAGTCGGATGCCGGAGTCACGGTGTACGTGCCGCGCTGACGCGGCCACGCGCAGCGGGCGTGCGGGGCGTGTCCAGCTTCCTCGGGAAGACCGGGCACGCTTCTATTTCAGGACCAGAACCCACCAGCCTTGCGGGTAGGCCACCAGCACCTGATGGTCACCGATGGCCATGAGCAGGTTGGGCTCCGTTGCGGCCGGCACTCCGGGCGCCTGGGGAAGCGGCTGCCACTCCGACAACGTGTGCAGGTACCGATAGAGGGTGCCCTGACTGTCCGCGTAAAGAAGGTCGCCGTTGGAGAAGGCCGTCAGCTGCCCGATGCCCGAGGTGTTGGGATGCGGGAGACTGATGACCGTCCAGCGCGCAGAAGCGGGCGTCCACTGTTCCAACAGAGCGGGTGGCCCGGGCAGGAGCGCCGCCACGCCGCCGTCCGGTGTCACCACCATTTGCTGCGGGGCACTCCCATTGGGCCACGGGACGCCGATGTTGGTCCAGTGAAGGCCGCCGTCCGTCGACCGGAAGACCGGGCCGAGTCCCGGCTCGCCCAGCGGCGCGAGGGAGACCGCTGCGAAGGTGCTGGCACCCCGTTCGCCCACGGCAAAGGTCGCGATGGAGAAATTAGGGGGCGGCGCATAGCGGGTGGTCCAGCTGGTCCCGTTCTGGGAGACGTAGAGGGTCCCGTTGGCCAGCGCCCAGTATTGATGCCCGAGGGCCACGAGCTGCGTGATGGGGTTGTTGGGGACGGCTACTTGTGTCCACTGTCCTTGCGGGCCGCGAAGATACAGCCGCTGCGACCCGCTGGCCGACTCCGTGAGGAGAAGCGCCTGGCGGGGTGCGCTTGGAAGCGAAACGATCTGACCTTTCACCGCATCGGACGCCGGGTCCTCGGCCCAGTGGACGTTCATGGCACCATTCAACAGCGCATATTCCGGACCATTGGTGATATACACGTCAGGACCGGCGGCGCTGAACGACCCGAGCGGCGTAAGACCACCCGGCTGCCACCGGCCGAACGCCGGCGCGATGACAGGGGAGAGGCTCACCGGCACGGGCCGCTGCGACTTTTGGGAAACCCAGACGGGTGAGGCGTTCAAAAAACCCACCGCAAATTCCGTGCTGACGCCGGCGTTGACCGCCACGACCTGGCTCGCCTGAAATCCGTTCACCACGGCATGCCCGGTGTACAGAATCTCCTTCAGGGGGCCCTTGTGCGGCGTCATCCACAGCGGCACCGAGTTCTCAGCTACCATGCCGAGGCGCTGCCACAAATCCCTTTGAGGCCGGGCCGATGCCAGTTGGCGGGCGGGCGGATGCAGTACGTGATCCACCGAGGCGGGGTGCTCCAGCACGGCCACCAGGATGAGGGCCGCCGCTGCGCCAGCCGCTCCCACGGCGAAGGGAGTCCGTCGATGACGGCGACGGTGCCAGGCGCGCGGGTCAAATCCACGCCGCAGCCCGACATCCTGTCCTTCGAGGAGCCGGTCGAGAAGCTCGCCCGGGTCCTGTTCACGGTCGTTACCCGACTTACTCGACCTCCTCATGCACAACGGGCTCCAGGAGCGGCCGCAGGTGTTGACGCGCCCGGTAGAGACGGGTCTTCACCATCTGCTCCGACAGGCCCAAGATCGCCGCCGTATCCTTCAGGGAGTTATCAAGATAATAGAAAAGAAGAATGGCTTCCTGCTCGCCCGGTTTCAGTGCCGCCACCGCCTGCGCGATGGCCATCGCCTGGTCGCGATCGGGCCCGCCCGGCCCCGGCTGGGTGATGTCCTGCGGGTCGACGGCATCTTCTGGATGCCGTCGGTGATACCGCATCCGGTCCCGGCACAGGTTGACCACCGTCTGGTACAGGAGGGCGTGAGACAACGTCTCCGGGCCGTGACGGAGACAATGTCGCCACAGCCGGTAAAAGGCTTCCTGTGCGACATCCTCCGCGTCTGAACGGTGTCGAAGAGTGACGAACGCCAGGCGTGTTGCCCGGTCGCCGTGCGCCGCCACAAATGCGCTGAATGCGTCTTCGATGGCCTGGCTCAGAAGGGCCACCGCCTTCCTTTCATCAATTCCGAACGCCTGTATTCGCGTTTAGGTTACATCAAGTGCCGGCCGCAAGGAAACTGCCAGGTTAATCCTGGGGCGGTCCCGCATAACGTTTCCGGGACGCCTCCAGTACCTCCAGCGCGCGGTCAAGCTCCTGCCACTGCCCGACGCTGGTGGGGAGCCCCTGGAGCTCTTTGTACGTAGAGAAAAAATGGACCAATTCCTTCAGCGTATGCCCCGGCAGATCGTCCAGGCGCGCCACCCCGTCGTAGCGCGGGTCATCTTGTGCTACGGCAAAAATCTTGTCGTCCACGCCGTGCTCGTCGCGCATCTCCAGAAGGCCGATGATGCGCGCCCTCAAGACGCACCCGGGAAAGGTGGGCTGGCTGATGAGCACGACGATGTCCAGAGGATCCCCGTCCTCGGCCAGAGTGTCGGGCACGAACCCGTAGTCGGCGGGGTAGTGGAAGGGGGAGTACAGTACCCGGTCGAGACGCATCCGCCCCGTGTCATGATCCATTTCGTACTTGTTCTGACTGCCGGTCGGAATCTCGATGACGGCCTCCACAATCACGATGCCACCTCCCGCGTCTATCTGTGATGGTACAGCACCACCCGATCGATGGGTGTGAGCGCCTTGTTATCATGACAGGGACGGGTAGATTGGGGGGACAAGACATGGCCAAGGACAGCTCATTTGACATCGTGTCGGAGCCGGACCTCGGTGAGGTGACCAACGCCGTTGACCAGACGGAGCGCGAGGTGGCTCAGCGCTATGATTTTCGCGGGCACGACATCACGATCGCGTGGGACCGCGACCGGAGCATCGTTCTGGAAGCGCCGGAGGGCATGGTGATGGACAGTCTGCTGGCGGTGCTTGAGCAAAAGCTGGCGCGCCGCGGGGTTTCCCTGCGTTTTTTGGAGACGGGCGCCCCCGAGCCCCGCAGCAACAACCGCGCCCGCATCACCGTCACGCTGAAGCGCGGCCTCACGCCCGAAACCGCCAAGCAGGTTTCCGCCGCCGTTCGGGCCCTCAAAATCAAGGTGGATCCTCAAATTCAGGGGAGCATCGTGCGCGTGAGCGGCAAGAATAAGGACGACCTGCAGGCGGTCATTGCCCATGTGCAGCAGCAGGACTTCGGTGTGGAACTGGCCTTTACCAACTATCGCTGAGGCGAGGCGGAACGGTCTTTGCATCCATCAAAACCCCCGGGGCACCGCACCCCGGGGGTTTTGCGAACCCTGACCGGTTCAGGCCAAAGAACCCATCGGGTCCCACGGCGGAAGCTCGATCGGCGGGGTGGCAAGTGCCGCCTGAAGCTCCGCCGGCAGGTACTTCTTCTGCACGACGACCTGGTACATGTACTCGTCGAACCAGTCGTCACTCATGACAAAGAAGCCCTTGTTGCCCGGGTCGGTGCCCCAGCTGTTCTCGACGCGCCACCGGTTCGGATGGCCATCCACCACGTTCACCCCGGTGAAGACCATGGCGTGGGTCATGAGACTCTCCCCGTAGTCAAGGCGCTCCGCCTTGGTCATCGACACCGGCATGCCCAGCACGGCCTCGTATTCGTAGAGACCCGTAGCCATGATGCCGGCATCCCGGTCCGACATCTTGCCGACGTCGCATCCGAACCAGACCACCTCGTTGTCCATGAGCTGGGCCAGCGCCACTTGCCGCAGTACTTCGGGCTCTACGTTCAGGTACAGGACATCGCGCCCGCCTTTAACGTTGCCGAGGTACTTGACAGTGAAGGTGCGATTGTATGGCTTGTCGTCCGTGGGCGCATTGATGACGCTCACGTAGTCGCTGAGGTCCACGTCCACATAGCGGCGCATGAAGTCCTGGGGCGTGAGGTCGCGTTCACGATGGAACTGTCCGTCTTTGTCCTCGTATTCGAAGTCAAAGCTCGCGGGCGGCTCGCCCAGGAAAGTGCACAGCGCCGCGTAGAACTCGCCCAGCATATGCTCCTTGGCCGTCCGGAGCGCGTCGAGCGAGCTTCCCGAGGCCTGCATGCTCCGCAGACCGGCCGCGTCCTGGCGCAGCTTGGCCGTCAGGACCGAATTTAAACCGCGCGACTGACTCGAATGGAAGGTCTCGGGCATCGTGTCCTTGGGTACGACCCCATACTTCTGCACCAGGTTCACGAACATGTCCCACTGGCCGCCGTCGTTGAGCGGCGCCTGCAGGAGCCAGTTAATGACGCGGCCCTCTCGAGGCTCGTCGAGCGTCTCCAGAATGTTTTCCAGGAAGTAGTTGGCCTTCTCGAACTTGTCCCAGAACATCTGGTAAGCCTCGGAGAGCTCAAACTCCTTCAGGTTGCACCGCTTCATGAGGGGAACCCTCAGGGTGTTGAGACCGGCAAACATCCAGCAGCGCCCGCTCTGGCGCTGGTTGGTGATGGGCCCGCCGCGAACCATATGCGAGAAGGTGTGCGGCGTGTCGATAATCACGTCCTGATTGAGGGCCACGGCCGCAAGGCCATTTTTCCGGACGGCGTTCATCAGCGTCCGCTGGTGGGGGTTCTTGAGAAACTGCTCCTGAAAAGTCTCCAACATCTTCGGAGTGATGGCTGCGCGCTGATCAAGTTCCACGCTCATTGTGTTCTAATCCCTCCCCGCCTGCCTGTTTAAGGCAGGCCTGCAAGGCACTTTTTCTGTCTGAATCATCATACACGACGGGGCAACGACCCGGTCCGAGCCGGAACAAACTCCCGGATCCGCCCGCGCCGCGCCAGGGAAGCCGTTTGATATACTGGGGCGGCCGTGACACAGCCCAGGCGTCTCTTGTCCGACAAAGACTTTACCCGGTTCATATCAGGCCGTCTCGCGGGCGAGATTGGCTCCCGCATCACCCGCGAAGGTCTACCCATCGTGGCCATCCTGGTCACGGGCGCGACGGCATCCGATTTGAGCCTTCTGGCCTCCCTGTCCATGCTGCCGGCGCTCCTCCTGGGCTCCGTGGCGGGCCCCGTGACCGATCGCCATCGGCGCCGGCCGCTCCTGGTGTTGTCAGAGCTTGTGCGGGCGGCCGCGCTCTTTTCCATCCCGCTGGCAGCGCTCCTGCACCGACTGGGCTTCGTCCAGATCGCCATCGTCACCGCTGTGGTGTTCTCGGTCGCGGTCTTTTATAACGTGGCAGATCGGGCCTACCTGCCGTTTCTGGTCTCTCGAGAGAGTCTCCACGAGGGAAATCGCCTGGTGGGGGCCGCGGAGGCGGTGGGGGAGACGGCGGGACCGGTCCTGATGGGTGCCCTCATCCAGCTGGTCGGGAGCCCGTTTGCGATTCTCTTTGATGCGCTGGCCCGTCTCGGTTCCGCGCTGGGGGCCGGTCTGGTCCGGCGGGTGGAACCCGCGCCCGTCACCTCCACCGGTACGCCCTCCATGGCCCGGGAGGCACGCTCGGGCATGCGTATCTGGCGGCGGCATCCCGTGCTGCGGTGGCTCGGCCTCACGCTGATGGTGGACGGGGTCATGGGGGGATTCCATGCCACGCTGTACGAGTTGTACGCGTTAAGAGTGCTGCATTTGAGCCCGTTCCTGCTGGGCATCCTCGTGACCGCGGGCGGGGTCGGAAGCCTCGTCGGATCGCTCGCGGTGATCCGTCTCATCCGATCGCGCGGGTTCGGGTCGGCGCTCTTTGTCACCTTCCTGCTCGGCGCCCTGGCCAATATTCTGATCCCGCTGGCCCACGGTCCGATCTTCACGGCCTTTCTCTTTCTCTTGGGAGCGCAGTTCTTAGGGGATCTGTTTGCGACCATTTTCGAGATCAATGCCCGCGTCTTGGAACAGGCGCTCACACCCGATCAGTGGCTGGGGAGAGTGGAGGGGGCGCTCCGCACTCTCACGGGCGGCGTCGGCGTGGCCGGGGCCGTGGCGGCGGGCCTCATTGCCACCTGGCTTGGAACACGGGATGCGCTTTGGGTTTCGTCGCTCGGCAGCGTCCTGGCGTCCCTCATCCTGCTGGCCCCCGACATGCGGCGGCTCCTTGACGCGGAGCACGACTGGGAATTTCCCGCGAGCTAAGGAGCATGATGCGGTTCTTGGCGGGAAGTAACGCGCGGGCACCCATCCATGTTCGACTCAGCCCGGAGGAATGGAATTGCCCTGGGCCACGCCGTTCGGCAGATTGGTGCTGAGATTCGGGGGAATACGCCAGTACTTCATAAGCCAGGCCGCCATCTTGGCCCATGTGGGCGCGGATACCTGGGCGCCGTAAATGGCCCCCCTGGGGTCGTTCAGCATGACGATCATGGCGAAGCGGGGATGGGGCATGGGGCCATAGCCCGCGTACGACGACACGTACACGCTGGTCGAGGTGCGGCCGTTGACGACCTGCTGGGCCGTGCCGGTCTTGCCGGCCCAGGTGTAGCCTTTGACCTGCGCCGGAATCCCTGTGCCGTATCCCACTTCGCGCTCCATCATCACGTGCAGCTCATGCGCAACGAAAGGCGAGATGGCACGGCCTTCTGTGATCGGCTTCATGCTCTGCACGACCTGTCCGCTGGGGGAGAGGACCGCCTTTCGAATCTGCGGCTGCATGACCACGCCGCCATTGGCCACCGCGCTTATCATGGTAGCCTCCTGCATCGGCGTCACGGCAATGCCCTGGCCAAAGGCGATAGTCGCGAGGTCCACCGCGTTCACCTGGCTCGCGGGAATGAAGATGCCGTTGCTGTCGCCGGGCAGGCCGACGTTCGAGGGATGAAAGAACCCGTAGGCCTTGGCCATGGCATAGAGCCGCTGCACCCCGAGCTTTAGCCCGACCGTCATGAACACCTGGTCCGAGGACAGCTCGAGACCGCGGGTAAAGGAGATGGGACCCCAGCCATTCGGCATCCAGTCATTGATGCGAACACCGTTCACGATCTTGTAGCCAATAGTGTCAAACACGGTTGTGGGCTGCACCACGCCGTCTTGCAGGCCGGCGGAGGCCGTTACCGGTTTAAAAATGGAGCCCGGGGGAATAGGATCCTGGACTGCCCAGTCGGTGAAGTTTACGGGGCTGAACGTGTAGTACGTGTTGGGATTGAAGGTGGGATAGTTGGCCAGAGCCAGCACGGCGCCCGTCTTCGGGTCCATGATGATGATGGTGCCGTTCTTGGCCTTCCAGTGCTTGACGTCAGCGGCCAGAAGCTTTTCCGCCTCACGCTGTATGGACCCGTCGATGGTCAGCTGGATGGAGTCGCCGGCCACCGGAGCCGTGTACTTGTGAGTCCAGGCGGGGAGGAGCTCTCCGTTGCCGGCAAAGGCCACCGTCTCGCTCCCGGCCTTGCCGGCCAAGAGCGCGTTGTCTTGCTCCTCGATGCCAGCCACGCCCACGCCGCTGCCGTTCACGAACCCGACCACCTGGGCGGCGAGCCGACCGCTCGGATAGCTCCGCTGTTCCGTGGGCATCACCGTGATGCCCGGGAGTGCGTTCGCCTCGTTTAACAGGACGCGGCCGCGCGCCGACGCCACAAACGGATCGATCAGGCGGTACCAGGAGTTTCCGCTAAGGGCGGACCGGAGCTGCCCGACCGAGTAAGGCAGGACCCGGGCCAGCAGATGGGCTTCCTGGCCCAGGAGGCCGGGATCGTTGGTGGTCCGTGCCGTCTGCTCGATCACCCGGGGCGCCGCCGTGATGGTATAGGCCGGCACGTCGAGAGCCAGGACGTGCCCATGGGCATCGAGGATGCTGCCCCGGGTGGCGGGGATCGTGAACGTGTGCACATCTTCCGCCTGCGCCATGGCGGCATAGGTACCGCTGTGGAGCACCTGGATAGCCGTCACGCGCCAGAGAAGCCATGCTGCCCACAAGACCGCCAGCAACAGCGCCGCGGCGGCACGCAGCTGAAAGCGCCGACGTCGAGGAGCATCCGGGGGCACCATGTCCCGTCACCGCCTTTCCGAACGACTCTTCAGGCCGGGTTAAATGTCGGACACGGGAGGACCAGCGCCTCTCGACGTTTTTAACACACAGGGGCATCGTGGCCAAGCCTGCCGGACCATTTCCGGTGGCGCCGACGACGCCGGCGGCACCCGGCAGGTGTGGTCATGGACGGTGTATGCCCGCAGGCGCGGCGCGGCGGACGCGGCCAACACCTTACCGGGGAACAGCAGGATGAAGAGGGGAGGGGAGCCGTGCCTTCCAACGGCACGCCCCCCACTAACCAGGAGCCACGACCCCGAAGAGCAGGGAGCTTCATCGCCTCCGCGAGCCGGCTCCCGGTTGGAGGCGATGAGGCGGCGTCGATGCGGGCGATGCTTACGGGCCCCAGCGGTTACCGCAATCAACTGACCGCGCCGCATAGGGCCAGCCGCAACGGGCCACAGCCAGCACGTCTCGTGTTGTCTTGGGAAACAGGAAAAGACACCACAAAGTCGAAATCTTCGCGACGAGGAACTGATATGAAAAATGACAGGAGGATGACCCGATGCGAGTGTTGCGGGGTGTGGGACGGGCGGTGCTGCAGTTCTTGGTGGCTGTCGTCACCATGGCTGCCGCGGTGCTCGTGGTCTATGAAGGCGTGAAGTTTGCCGTGTTCGTGACTCTCGGCGACTGGCGCTCCGCAGCCGTCCGCCTCGGATTCCTCCTTCTCGGGCTGGTCGTCGTTCTCGCCGTGCTTGGACGGCTCATGAAAAGATCCTCTTCGGGCATGACGGCGGGACCTGGACAGTAACCCGCTGGTAGAGCCGCCTGCCGTGCCGCTTGGCGGTTCGGTGTCCGAAAAAATTTCCCGGCTGTCCGCGCCAAGATCAGGCCTCGTCAATCAGATCCACCGGGACGAGGCGAGGCGGGCTACGGTTCGTCTCCCGGCTATCCGGCAGGACCCGGGGTAGGCCGGGCCACGAGCGCCCTGTATCTGTAGATCTTTGGTTGTGGTATGGGAGCCGCTTTCAATGGCGGGTCCGAACACGAAACTGGCCCCTCCCACTTCCCTTGCCCAATCGGGCCGCCTTAGAGCCGTCTTCCGACATTCCCGCGCTCTGTCGAGACGGGGTCGGGGCACCCGTAACATCCCCCCAAACCTATCCGTTACGGACGTCGCGACCGGGACTCGCCTGGAAGGCAAGAAGCCGTGACTTCAGTGGGCATGACTTCTTACGAAGGATTCCCGACGGGGCCGGTAGTCCGCCTTCTGTCCCTATCGGTCCCCGGACCGCCTCCGTCCGGCGTCCGGGACCTTGCCCGGCGATGCCGGACGGTGCGGCCGCGGCAGGGGAGTGGGAGAGGGGAGCGTTCCCCCGGTCGGCCACCGAACCGGGCCCGCGCCGCCCGTTCCAAAAGAGTGCCCGGAAAGGGAGGGGCCCATGCCTGAAGACGGCTCCCAAACCCGCTCTAATCCGGGCGCGATCCGGGTATGGCCGCTCTTGGTTGGCCTGTCGCCTGTGCCGGTCATGGCGGGCATGCTGGCCGGTCCCAGTCTGTCGTTCTTGACGGAGGGCCAGGCAATGGCCGCCGTGGCGATCGGGGTGGCCGTAGGCGCTACGCTCCTGTGGGTGCTTCTCGACCTCATGCGATCGGGTGATGAAGAGGCGGAAAAGCTGTTCCCGTCCGGACACGCACCAGCGCGCACCTTGTGGCTCATCGGCGCCGTAATGGTGGGCGGACTCGGAGCCGTGTGGTTCGGTCAATCGGTCAGCGACCAGGGTGCCTTCTGGAGTCAACACGCAAGGGTCGTGGTCGCGGCAGGCATCGTCGGGGTCGTGTTGACGGCTCGGTGTCTCGTTACTGCGCTTCTGCGAGGACGCCGAAGATTAGTATTTGGCGTCCTCAGCATCGTTCTGGTGGCCTGGGGCGTGGTGGCCGCGCACACCGGTTGGAGCACCTATCCGGTGACATTCGATCGTGCCCTGGCTTTCCCGTGCCAGTTCTGCCGATCTCCCTACCTGCATCCACCGGACCCCGGTTGGGTCGGATTCGTCAACGACGTAGGTTTAGGACTCGCGTCCATGCTCGTCTCCTTGCCCTGGGCAGCGACGGGGAGTCACCCGGGCTCGGCCCAGGCACGGAAGCACGTTCTAGCGATGGCAGCCGGGGCTGGCGTTCTGGTCGCCGGGCTTATGTTCGTCGGGTCTCAGCTCGGGCCGATGTTCTATGACCCGGCCTGGGCGCTGACCCTCGGGCAAAGCGGGTGGCATGCGTTCGTCGTCCTTATTGCCGAGTTGGGGGGCACGGCTATGTTCCTCGCAGTGGCCTCTGCCACGGCGTTGGCGGAGGGTTCCGTGCGTCGCCAAGGGATTGGAGCCACACTGCTCATGCTGCTCTCAGCCTTGGTGGCGCTGATACTGTTCGACAAGCCGGTCTCCACGGCGTCCTTCACCAACGCAGAGATCGGGATCCTCGCCCTCGCATACCCGGTTGCTCCTTGGGCGGGGGCCGTCGCCGGCCGATGGCTCGCCACCCGCCGCCGGGGCGGTCAACCGGGGCCGGTCTCGAGATTGCTCCTCGCCTGGGCAGTCGGGTTCGCCGTCTCCTTGCCAGGGGTCCGCGGCTGGAGCCGCTGGGACGGTGGACGGGTGCTCCACACGCTCCTACCGGGGATTGCCGGCCGTCCTGCGCTGTCGCTCACTAACGGGAACTGGAGCATCGTGCCCCCTCAAACGGTCGACTGGGCACT
The DNA here is from genome assembly GCA_021797815.1 of Bacillota bacterium. Lineage (GTDB taxonomy): Bacteria > Bacillota > Sulfobacillia > Sulfobacillales > JAIMBI01 > JAKATP01. The sequence goes on along the minus strand of JAJZYZ010000054.1, from coordinate 109 downwards.
TGCGGCCGGGCTGACTAGCGCCGCTCTGGTCAGCATGCTCCTGACGGCCGGACCGATAACTTTCCGTCGAGCACGAACGCGGCAGACCCACGCGCCCGAACGGCCGTCG
>JAJZYZ010000140.1 GCA_021797815.1 Bacillota bacterium | reverse complement strand
GTCAAATGTGGGGCGCGAGGCGCACGGCCGCCATCACGGCCATGCCGAGCCCCACCGCCAGAGGCAGGGTGATGAACCATACGCGCGCGAGACGGTACGCCGTCCGCCACTGCACCCGCCGCGGCGCCAGGGCGGCACCGAGCCCGAAGAGGGCCCCATCCGTGGTCTGGGTGGTGCTCACCGGCACGCCGAGGACGGCGGCGGTCAACACGGTGGCGGCTGCCGATGCCTGTACCGTCAGCGAGTGGACGGGCCGGATCCGGAAGATGTGGCCGCCCACCGTGCGGGCGATGCGCCACCCCCCCGTAAGGAGTCCCCCAACCCAGAAGACCAGGGGAATCAACACCGTGACGGCCGTGACCTGGTAGTGCGGCGCCTGATGGCTCATCACCAGGAACAGGGTGAGAAGGCCGATGGCCTTCTCCTGGTCGTTGGCCCCATATGCGAGCCCCTGCACCATCAAGGTGCCGAGCTGCGCGTAGCCAAGCCGGCGGGCGGTGGCCGTGCTGGCACCCGACAGCATCCGCCAGACCAGGCGCGTGACAAAATACGAGACGAGAAAGCCGATCACTACCGATCCGAAGAGCCCCACCAGCACTTTCAGCACCCCGGCCCAGTGGAGGAGTCCCACCTCGCCATGCGCAAAGGCGGCGCCGACCATGCCGCCGGCTATCGCGGCCGTCGTGCTGGAGGGGACCTTGAGCCGCCAGCACAAGAGGAGCGTGAGGATGCTGGCCGCGGCGGCCACGTCCAGAGTGGGCAGGCCCGCGGCCCGGAAGTTCAGGACCTCGACCGCGATCGTATGGGATACCGCGGTGCCGAACACGAACGGTCCCAGGCCAACGCTCAGCACCAGGGCCGGAATCAAAAGGCGGGGCGCAATCGCCCGCGTGGGCAGGAACGTACCCACGAGATTGCCCCCGTCATTGACGCCCGAGATGAAGGCGAAGCCGCCGATGAGGACGAAGGCCACGATGTTCCACGGCAAGAAGAGCGGCCTCCCGTCGCACGCCAAATTTGCGGGAAGAACCCCGCGTGAGGTTCGTATGAGAGTGGCTCGGCGGGTTAGGCGCCTTCCTTGACGACAATGTCGACAATAATATTGCCGGCGTTGTCGACCCGGTCCGCGCAGTTGGACAGGTGGCGGTAGACTTCCCGGAGCTTTATGACGTACACGATGTCGTCATATTCCATGAGGGCGGCAATCGCCTTCCGGTAAAGAGCCTCCATCCGGTTCTCAAACCGCTTGGCCTGCTGCGCCAGGGCCTGCGCCTCCGACCGGCCGCCGCCGAGTGACTGGATGGCCCGGTGGAGAACCACGGCCGCCTCGCGAAGGTTCGATACCATCTCCGCAATGGCGCCGTCCACCGTGACCTGGTAGAGGTCAATCTCTTTAATGGTGTTCTCGGCATAATCGGCGATGTCGTCCACGGCGCGGGAAAGACTGTTGATGTCCTCCCGGTCAAACGGCGTTACAAACGACTGCTGGAGCTGAGCCAGAATCGACGCGCGCACGCCGTCGCCTTCGTGCTCCAGATTAGACGCTTCCAGAGCCAGCGCCGCGCGGCGTTCGGGATCTTCGGTGCGCACGAAATCGTTGAGCGCGCGGGTCACTTCCGCCGTGATCGCCGCCTGCTCCTCAAGCAGGCGCACGAAGGTGTTCGGGCGCGCAGTGAACACATCTTTCCAGACCACGGCAGTCCCTCCACCAGCATCATAACACGATCGTAATACGAAGTTAACCTGTTCTTAACACAAAATCCAACTTCCAATCGGGCCGTGTACGGTGGCGGGCCGGCGGGACCGCACGCACGACCGTCAGCCTGACGGTACCGGCAGATTGTCTCGCCCAGGCGCCAGCGGCGGCGCTCCGTCTGACGGCGGACGCGGTGCCGGGCATGGTGCAGGGTGGGAAGACGTGGACCGAAATCGGCCGCGGGATGAGCGCCCGCGCGTCTGGTGCCGGAGCCGGCGTCACCCGCCCCCGCCGGCGTGAAGCCCCCCTTGGACGAAGTACCGGAGCTGAAGGGGTGATGCCGGATCATGGTCCCCAGGGTCATGCCCGTTCCGGCCCGGCATCGGACGCGGGGGTATAGTGATAATCCGTGCACGCACACTTCGTTAACTAAGTTAATGATGGCGCGTCCTGCGAACGGTCGCCTAGCGGGTTCCCGGTGACGGCCACAGCCCGCCCACGCTGGGCGGAGAGGCCTGTTGCCCGCGTTCTGGGCGAATCCGGGCAGAGATCGCCAGATATCGGCCGGACCAGGCCCGGGACGGGCGGAAAGGGCCATCCCGGGGGCCCCGTGGGTCCTACCGGTCGGCCCGGTCGCCCCAGAGCAGACCATCCGCGAAGCCCGCCGCGTACACCTCGGCCGCGAAGCCCTCCACGGCATCCAACAGGGCCCCGACCCCGGAGCCGGAGGGTGTCCCCCGCTCAACCACGTGCAGCAGGACCCCCCACGCGGGGGTTAGGTCTTGCTGGGCCAGCCAGCCATCCACGAGGCCCCGCACGCGGACCTGCCGCCACAAGGGCTGGTCCGGGTCAAAGTCGGCGGGGGTGTAGGTGGACGGCGCCGTCAGGAGGGTGCGGAGCACCGTGTCGAACCAGAACGACAGGGGGGCTTGATTCGGGCGATCGGCCATCGTGTCTCCTCCTCAACCCGGCGTTCCCGGGCCGCGATGAGACGCCAGAGTACCACGGGGTGGGTGTGGAGCAATCGAGGGACCCGC
>JAJZYZ010000053.1 GCA_021797815.1 Bacillota bacterium | reverse complement strand
ACCGGTCGTGGCATCAAAGTTCTCATAGAAACCATGGGCGTCGACCGTCCCACAGAATCGACGGGCAAGCGACTCGGCCAGGCGCGGCGCTCCGGCTTGTTGCAGCGCATCCCAAAACAGCAGGACTACCGGTGCCCAGACCGGGCCCCGCCAGTACCCGTCGCGGGTGAAGAACGGACTTGTCAGGCTTTCGGTCGCGAGTCCATGGGGCGACCAGAAGCGATCGGAGTCGCCGACCCCCTCAATGAGGCGGCGCCGGACGTCGTCGGGAAGCAGGGCCCCCAGAACCAGGGGCATGTACATCAGGAGACTGTCACGCTCGCCCAGATCCACCGGACCATCGGTCAAGGGTGTAAATCGGCCCTTTGCGGGATCCCAGCACCGGCCTACGAGGGCATCGAGAAGGCGCTCCCACATGCTCCGCCACGTAACGGCGGCGGCATCGTCTCCGAGACGGTGCGCCAGGTCCTCCAGGACCGACATCTGGATAACCAGATACGCGGGGAGATCGGGCGTTGTCAGCGGCACGCCGGGAACAAAAGGTGTCGCGTTGTCCCATCCACTATCATTGCCGTGCCGGTAGCAGGGTAGACCTGTTCCGTAATCGTCCCGCTCGTTGAGCCACCATTGCGTCCAGGCCGCGAGTCGACCGTAGACTTCCCGATCACGGCTCGCCGTAAACCAGTCGGGGTTCTTCTTGCGCATCCATCGGTAGGCCCACCCGTGAATCGGCGGTTTGACAAAGTTCCAGCAGGCCAAGCGGTCATTCACATAATCGGGAATGGAGCCGTTGTCGTCCTGGTAGTCAAACAGCAGCATAAATTGGTCAAAGGCCACGGCCGGCTCTCGTTTGATGAGAGCCATGGCGTTGAAGCAGTGATCCCACGCCCATACGTTGGTCATCCGGCTCTTTGACATGTACATGGCCTCACGGCTGAGGCCGGACTCCGGCGCCACCAGCGACGACCATAAAATTTGGGCCGCCTCGGCTCCTGCCTCCCGGAAGCGGGCCGGGACCGAGACCGCCTCACGCCAACGGCGGCGGTCTGCGTCAAGCTCCCGACGCCGCGTCTGACGCGCATCGCCGACAGGGGTGTGCCGGCCCTCTTCGACGAACGCCGTCTGCGGACCCTCGGGTCCTGACGGAGGCACGACCAGCTCACGCACCCCGCCCCCGCCGTCGGGACCGGGCTCTACACACCGGGCCGGCCGTAACCAGAAACGACGAAGCTGCGAGGCCATATTGACCTCCCAGCAGTTGTGCAGGCGGGTGATGTAGTCATCGCCCTTCAAATTCCAGTGCACGCTGAGCCTGAGCCGCCGGCTCTGGTTCTCTACGCGAAGGACGCTTGGGTGCTCAAACGCGACGAGGACCCGCTCGTTGTCATGGGTAAGCTCCACGGCATCGTCCACGATCTCGGCGTGGCAGGCCACCTGCCGCTCGTCGTCAAGAAGTCTGAAGGCGGCCACCCTGTCGTCACGCTCGTCACCACCGCGAATATGTCGAAGGGTCAGAACGTCCTTTGTGGCGTCCCACGAGAGGACCAGAAAAGAATCCCGAACGCTGAACGGACGCGTACCCTCCGAAAAAGGCTCTCGCTTCATCACGCATCCTCCGTCGGAAGAGCCACGAAGACTTCCCCCGGCACTTCCCTCACGGCGACGGGTCTTGCGGCAAACGTTCTGGTCATCGCCGTCTTCGGGCGCCGGACCCGACCGTGGGGCCCCGTCAACCGCCGCCTGGCCCGACCCGAGGGCGGCGGGGAGGCCGGATTCACCGACCAGGACCCTTCGGGCGGGCGTGTGCCGTCCCACATTCTCCGGATCATAGCGCACCCGCGTCGCTCAGATCGCGTAGATGAAGTACGGTGGAGGCCGAGACCGTGAGGCCGCTACTGTATGGAGAGGAACGCCGGCATCCATGAAGCGGGACGGACACACGCACAGCATGTATTGTCAGCACGGATCCCACGAGCCGACAGAAGCCATGATTGAGCGGGCCATCGACCACGGGTTTCGCGTGTACTCGGTCACCGAACATGCGCCGCTGCCGCCGGGATTCGCAAGCTCGCTGCCGTACCCCGCCGAAACGGTCGCAAGCCTCCAACTGGACCCCCGTGCACTGGACGACTATCTAGACGACATGCACCGCTTAAAGGAGCGGTTTGCTCCGTATATCCAGATCCTCGTGGGGTTTGAGCTTGATTACATCCCCGCGTACGCGGACTGGACCCAAGGTTTTCTAGAGCGCGTGGGGACGCGCATGGAGGACGGTGTCCTGTCGGTCCACTTTCTTCCCGTGGGCGAAACCTGGTATGGCATCGATCTGTCTGCCGAGCATATGGCACAGGAGATCCTGCCGCACTACGGATCCATGGCCGGCGTGGAGCGCGCGTACTATGCTTGGTTGACGCGGGCGGTCACAGCGGATCTCGGCCCTCATAAACCGACCCGCATCGGACACCTGACCCGGTGTCGGATGTTTCAGCGCGACTTTCCGCCGACCCCCGTGGAAGAGGCCGGCCGCCTCGATGCCGAGCGGGAGGCGTTGCTCCAGACGATTCGACAACATGGATACGCCCTCGACCACAACATGTCGGGCAGGGACCACCCCGGCTGCGGGGAGCCCTACCCTCCCGACCCGATCGCCGCCCGCGCCCGGGCGATGGGCATTCCCCTCATCTACGGGTCGGATGCCCACCGGGTGGCGGATGTCGGACGTTACTACGATGTCTCGGAACCTCTGCGCGCCCCCGCCCCCTGATGACGCCGGGCCAGTTCGTCCGAGACGTCGGCCAGACTCACGTTTGATAAATGAAGGGCGAGCCACAGGTGATAGATGACGTCTGCGGCCTCGGCCCGAATCTCAAGCGGGTCGTCATTCTTGCACGCCACCAGGAATTCGGCCGCCTCTTCACCGACCTTTCGCAAGACCCGGTCTATCCCCTGCTCCCCAAGACGCCGTGTATACGAACGGACCTCGGACGGATTGTCCAGACGCTCTTGCTGCGTGGTGAAGAGGCGCCCCAGCATGGAGACGGCCGTGTCGGCGTCGCCAAAGCAGCTGACGCGGCCTGTGTGACACGCCCCATGCGGCGCCCGGACCTGGTACAGGAGGGCATCGTGGTCGCAGTCCTCACGGATCTCGCATAGGGAGAGAACCTGGCCGGACGTGGCTCCCTTGTCCCACAGCTCACGCCGCGACCGGCTCCAGAAGTGGGCGCGCCCGGTCTCTTCAGACCGCCGGCGGGCCTCGGCATCGGTCCATGCCACCATCAGGACGACACCGGTGTCCACATCCTGTACGACCACCGGCATCAGATCCGGAGCATATTCAGGCGCCACGAAGAATCATCCCCCTGCCGGCGAGGGCCCGCTTCAACTCCATCACGGTGACCTCGCCGCGATGGAGCACCCCCGCGACCAGCACCGCGGTCACCCCCGGTATCCTAAGCGCGCGCTCCAAATCGTCTGGCCCGGCCCCGCCGCCGGAGGCGATGAGCGGCCGCGATGTCGCCCGGGAGGCGGCTTTAAGGGCGCCCGTGTCATATCCCTGGCCCGTTCCATCACGATCGATGGACGTGAGCAGCACCTCTCCTGCCCCCAGTTCTTCGGCCTTCCGAAGCCAGTCTGCAAGTGTCCACGGGGTGGCGGTGCGGCCGCCCGACGAATAGACCCGCCAGCCGGGACCCTCGCGGCGCACGTCGACCGCCACCACCACGGCCTGGGTTCCGTACCGGTCTGCTGCCTCCTTCAAAAGCTCCGGTCGGGCAAGCGCCGCGGTGTTGATGGAAATCTTGTCCGCCCCCGCGGCGAGCATCTGCCCCGCCTGCGCCGCCGTCGCTATTCCCCCTCCCACTGTCAGCGGAATGGCCAGGGCACGGGCGACCCGGTTGACCGTCTTAAAGTCCGGGTTACGGCGCTCCCGGGTCGCGGTGATGTCGAGCAATACCAGTTCGTCCGCGCCCTGGTCCTCATATCGACGAGCGAGATCGTCGGGGACGCCGATAGACTGGAGCCCTTCAAATCGCGTCCCCTTGACCACGCGGTCTGCCGCCACGTCGAGACACGCGATGACCCGTGGTTTCAGCATGAAAGCGCCTCCTTCATGGTTAGGCGTCCTTCATAGAGGGCCCTTCCCACAACCGCTCCGTCGGCCCCGACACCCCGCAAGGCGCTCAGGTCGCCGCAGTCCCGGATGCCCCCGGAGCCCGTGACGCGAAACCCCGCCGCGACGAAGGACCGAACGAGATCCAGATCCGGTCCAAGTCCGGTTCCGTCCCGCTCCACCGCTGTCACCACGAGTTCGGTGAGCCCCACATCGCGAAGGATCTCGGTCAGCTGATCCATATAGAGGCCGGACGTTACCCGCCACCCCTCGACGGCCAGCCGGTCCGCACGGATGTCCAGGGCCGCCGCGAGATGGTCGGGGCCCGCTACGCGCGCCATGGCCGCAAGCTCCCTCCGGTCCTGGAGGACGGACCCCACCAGCACACGGTCCACACCGAGCTCAAGCCACCGGGCCACCGCTTCTTCGGTCCGGATACCGCCGCCCAGTTCCACCGGGCAGCCCAAAGACACGATGTCGCGAACCAGACCGGCAGGAAGGCCCGGGCGGCCAAAAGCACCGTCGAGGTCCACCAGATGGAGGGCCTGGGCCTTGGCCTTCACAAAGCAGGCGGACTGGGCCACCGGATCCCGGTGATACACGGTCACGGCGTCCGGCGATCCCTGATAGAGCCGGACGACCTGGCCCGCCATCACGTCAATGGCTGGCCTTACCGTGAACATGCCGCAAGCCCCAGGAACGCTTCCAGAACCGCCGCCCCATAGTCTCCGCTGCGTTCGGGGTGAAATTGCACGCCGCACACGAGACCCTTCTGCACCGCACTCACAAACCGATCGCCGTAGTCCGTATAGGCGGAACCCAACAGGCGGTCCTGAGGTCTCACAGCGTACGTGTGACAGAAGTACGCATCGCCCGACCCTGCCCGCGCCATGATGCCCGCGGAGGCCGACACCTGCACCGTGTTCCAGCCCACGTGAGGCAGAGGACCGGCCGGCCGGGTAAGCGACGTCACCCTGCCCGGCAGGAGGCCGAGGCCGCGGCCCCCCTCTTCCGACCGTTCGAACAGAAGCTGCATACCAAGGCAGATCCCAAGGATCGGAACCGCGCCGGCCCGGCGCTCGATAGCGGTGTCGAGGCCCTTTTCGGTCAGGCGTGCGGAGGCGGCCGAGAAGTGGCCGACCCCCGGCATCACGATGGCGTCTGCGGCCGGAATCATGTCCGCCTCCGATGTTATCGAAGCGTTGGTGCCGAGCCGCTCCAGTGCCCAGCGCACGGAATTCAGATTGCCGAGGCCCAGATCAACAATCACCACCTGCACGGCCAATCACCCCCTTGGTGCTGAGCGTCCCGACCCGCGGAGCCGTCGCCTGCCTCAATGCGAGACCGAGGGCTTTGAACGCGGCCTCCCAGCGATGGTGACGATTGAGGCCGGCCGGAATGGTCAAGTGCACGGTGAGCTCCGCGCCGCGCGCCAATCCGTGCCAGAACTCTTGGAAGACCTCCGAGTCGAGGCCATTGACCGGGCCGTCCGGCACCTGTCCGAGATAGCTTCCGGCCCGTCCCGACAGGTCGATGGCCACCTCGGCCCGGGCATCGTCCATCACCACGACCGCCCACCCGTAGCGGCCAATATCGCGATATCCGGGCCACCGTTCGGTCAGTGCCTGTCCCAGCACGATGCCCACATCCTCCACCAGGTGGTGTGGGTCCACCTCGATGTCCCCCTGGGCCTCCACGCGAGCGGGATATCCCCATGTCGTGAGGCAGGCGTTTAGAAAGTGCCCAAAGGTCGGAACCGCCACGTCCAGGCCAGGTGCCTTCGGGTCCAGTTCCACCGTGACGTGCGTCTCGCGCGTGGTTCGGGTAATCGTGGTGGATGAACCGTCCGTCCGGGACATCATGAGGCCCCTTCCTGAAAGCCTTTGAGCGCGGCCAGGTGCCGCTCCAGCCCCTCGGCCCGGGCCAGTTGCATCCCGGCCGCGATGAGACGGCCGGCATCGCCGACGACGCGGGTCTCCGTCCGTCGGTGCAGAAAGTCTTCCACGCCCAGCACCGACGCCCGCCGCGCCTGGCCGCCGGTAGGCAGGACGTGGTTCGGACCCGCGACATAGTCCCCGAGCGGGGTGGGGCAATCGAGAAACGTGGCCCCGGCCGATGTGATGCGATCCGCGTACTGCACCGCAGGGCCCCACAGTTCCAGGTGTTCCGGAGCGAAATCGTTGATGAACCGGACCGCCTCTTCGGACGTCGACACCTCGACCGCGCCCACGCCGGGGCGGTCCAGCAACCCATCGTGGAGCTTCATGGCCCGGCGTCCGACCGCGTCGAGCCATTCTGGCCGGTCACTCAAGACCAGCGCCCAGCTCCGAGGGTCGTGTTCTGCCTGGGCCAGGACATCGAGGGCCGCCTGGTGGGCAGACGCCGGCGGGGCTCCCCAGACAATCACCTCCGAGGGTCCGTTCAACCCGTCGATGCGGACGACGCCCGACACCTGCCGCTTGGCTTCGGTCACGTAGTAGCTGCCGGGCCCGACAATGGCGTCAACCGGCTTCAGAGTTTCGGTGCCGTAGGCGGCCGCCGCAATAGCCTGCACACCTCCGACCGCGTATACCTCGTCGATGCCTAGCAGGGCTGCGGCAGCCAGGGTGGTGGGATCTGGGCGGCCGTCTTTTCGTGGCGGGGTGAGCAGCACGATCTCGGGCACCCCTGCCACCTGCGCGGGGAGGACGCCCATGAGGACACTCGAACACAGCGGAAACTGTCCGGCGGGCACGTACACGGCCACCCGTCGAAGCGGCTCCCAGATGACGCGGGCCATAAGGCCGTCCTGAACGGGTCCGGACTTTGCGCGCGGCGGCCGGGTGGTTTCCAGGAATCCGCGAATGCGGTCTGCCGCGAGATCGAGGGCCTCGCGAAGAGTCTGGCCGAGGCCGTCCGCGGCCTGTCGGCAGGTCGAACCCGCGACCCGGTAGTCGGCAAGGACCACGCCATCATAGCGCTCGGTCCACTCACGCACCGCCGCGTCCCCGCGGACGCGCACGTCGTCGAGGATGCGCCGTACCGACGCGTCGCACCGGTCGGAAATGTTGTCCCGGCGCCTGTCCATCCAGTCCGCCGCCTTACGCTTCGCCCACGGCACGACCCCGCTCTCTCCCTTCGTTCATCAAGCTCTCGGCGATGGCACCGTGCCCGGACAACGTCACCAGCGTGGCGTAACAGGGCAGCACGGTTTCGATCGCGATGAGACCGTTCGCACGCAAGGTAGTGCCCGTCTCCACAATGTCCACGATGCCGTCTGCCACTCCGAGCCACGGTGCGGCCTCAACCGCGCCGCCCAGGGCCAGCACCTCCGCCTCCATGTGCCGGGAGGAAAGCCAGCGACGCGTAATCTCCGGATACCGGGTGGCGATACGCCGGAGCGGGCGCTTGGCCGCCGCCGCACTTTTCGGAACCGCCAGCATGAGGCGGCAGCGACCAAACCCCAGATCGCCGCTCGCCCACAGCGGGACATCGGATTCCTCCACGATGTCGCGACCGAGGATGGCGGCGTCGACCGCCTTCTCCGCAAGAAGATGAGGGATGTCGCGCCCTCGCACCATCGCCACATCGAGGTTGCACAACTGCACCCAGAGTCGACGCCCGCCAGCATCCGGGCGTATGAAGCCATGACGCCCCAGCCAGGCCCAGGATGGGTCCTCCAAGCGTCCGGTCGGAAGCGCCACCCGCATTCGTGATTCTCCTTCACACTACTGCTCTACTGTACTAAAGCATCAACAGCCTATCATGGGTTAGTTGGTGCGTCAACCGTTAGGGCGTAGTGGGGCGGCCAAGCCGTTCAAAGACGAGCCGGTATCCACCGGCACCGCGAGTGAGGCAACGGCGGACGCGGCTTATCGTGGTGGACGAGGCGCCGGTGTCGGCCTGAATAATCTCGTACGTCTGGCCGTCGCGGAGCCGCCGGGCAATGTCGAGGCGCAGCGTCAGCTCCTCCATCTCGCGCGGAGTAAGCCAGTCCTCCAGAAAGCGCCCGAGTTCATCGGCGGTGTGGATCGTAGAGAGGGCTTGAAAGAGGAAGTCCGGACCATCATTCACGCTGTTCGCCCCATTCTCGCAAGATGGAGTCGAGGACAGATAGAAACGTGTCGATTTCCGTGGCCGTCCCCACGGTTACGCGCAAGTGATCGGGAGCCCCGAAGCTTTCGCCGTGGCGGACCAGGATCCCTCGCGCGGCAAGCTCCGCCTTGAGCCGGCCGGCCGCTCCTGCAGATCCTGGCGCCGTCCAGACAAAGTTGGCCTCGCCGCGATTGACGTTCCAGCCTCGCTCACTGAGCTCACGCTCCAAACGCTGTCGACCCTGAACGACCCGGGCCACGACCTCACTCCGATACTCCTCGTCCGAAATCGCCGCGGCACCCATGGCAAGGGCAGGCGCCGACACGGGGAACGGTTCGCGCACGCGGCTGACCGCCTCAATGACGGCCGGATCGGCGACCAGGGCGCCGACCCGGAGCCCTGCAAGGCCGTAAGCTTTTGACAGCGTTCGCAGGACCGCCAGCGACCGCTTTTCAGCGATCGTCCCCATGAGCTCGGGCCTGGTGGTGGCAAAGTCAGCATAGGCCTCATCTACGACCAAGAGCCCATCGGTCCCGAGCACCGACAGGATTTCCTCGATAACCCGCGGCGGGGCGAGGTCGCCGGTAGGATTGTTGGGGGAGCAGAGAAACACCATCCGGGGTTTGGCCTTCTCCACCACCGCGGGAAGCTTCGAGAAGTCTACATGATGGCCGTCTCCCGGGAGCCACGAGAGCCGGCCCCCCATCATTTCCGCGTTCTGACGGTAAAGCGAAAAGGTGGGAAAAACCGTAACCACCCCGTCTCCGGGACGCAGGTAAGTTTCCGTCAGACACTTGATGAGGTGTCCACTCCCGGTTCCCAGCAGTAAGGTTTCCGCGGGTACCCCCCACACTCTGCCCAGCGTCTCTTTCAAGACGAGACCTTCCATGTCGGGATACCGCGCCACCGCTTCTGAAGACATAAGTGACTGCCAGGCGGTCGCCACCCGTGGCGACGGACCCCATGCGTTTTCGTTGGCCGCCAGGTTAATGGCTGGCGTGACGCCCGTGGGACGTCCGGGATGATAGGGCGGCAGGCTCAAGATTTCCGGACGCGGCTCGATCAACGGCGGGACCTCCTTCCGGCGCGACATGAACCCGACGCTCTGATCGGTCGGCATGATGCATTTGTGCTTATGGTACAGGGCCATCGTCCGCTGTGGGACATAGATTCCTGCCAGCCGGACAATGAAAGCGCGTCCATCCCGGCCGGCCGCATAACGCCGCGGGCGGGTCGAGATTGGCCGATCGGGCACGGAGGATAGATGCTGCCGATCACGACAGGCACCGGTTGTTCCCACGACCGGGCGAGAGATTCTCGGGCCGCCACATGCCCCTTGACATCAGCGCAATAGCTATTCATGGTAGTGCATAGTCATGCACTCAACCCACCCATCCGACGATGAAGGACCGATCGTGGAACGGGCCGTGGTTTCCGAGCGAGTAGATATTCGGCGGTGAGCGTGGAGGGCGCGAGGCTCCGCGGCCGCCTTTCGTACGACCGCCGATGCGGTGACACCCAGGCGTAAGACGCGGTCACCTCCCGGCCAGCGTGGTCCCCACGAAAGGAGTTTGGCCTTGGAAATGACCAGGCATCACATTGATTTGAAGACGGAGATCCCGGGCCCCAAGAGTCGCGACGTCCTCGAGCGGATCACGCATGCCACTCCGCGCTCTGTTTCTGTCTGGACTCCCGCGGTGGTGGATGAGGCTCATGGTTCTCTCTTGACAGATATCGATGGCAACACCTTTATCGACCTCACAGGGGGGTTCGGCGCCCTCAACGTCGGCCACCGCCATCCACACGTGATCGAGGCGCTGCGCCAGCAGCTGGACCGCTTTCTTCACACCGACTTCTCCTCGATTCCGTATGAGAGTTACGTAAGCCTGGCCGAGCGGCTGAATGCCCGCTATCCCGGTGGCGGTGGGGCCACGTCGGTATTCTTCAACTCAGGCGCCGAAGCGGTCGAGAATGCGGTCAAGATCGCCCGGCTCTACACGGGGCGGAAAGGCATCCTGGCATTTGAGGGCGCGTTTCACGGCCGGACCCTGATGGCCATGACTCTCACCAGCAAGACACACCCCTACAAGGCCGGGATGGGGCCGTACGCCCCGGAAGTGTATCGGGTTCCCTTCCCCGATCCCTACCGTTGCGAGATCGGGTGGAAGGATCCGCAGCATGTTTGCGGCGAGCCGTGCTATGCGCGCATCGAGAAGGCGCTGCGGGTCCAGGTGGCGGCAGAAGACCTGGCCGCCGTCATAGTGGAGCCGGTCCAGGGAGAGGGAGGGTTCGTCGTTCCACCACCGACGTTTCTGCCGTGGCTTCGCGATTTCACGCACAGACATAACGTCCTCCTCATCGTCGACGAGGTGCAGACAGGATTCGGCCGAACCGGCAAGTTCTTTGCCACCGAACATTCCGGGATCCGGCCAGATCTTTTGACGTTTGCCAAATCCGTGGCAGATGGAATGCCCCTGTCGGGAGTCATGGGGGATCCGCAAGTGATGGATGCGCCGGGGGACTCCCAGTTAGGCGGCACGTTTGTCGGAAACCCTCTTGGCACCATCGCCGGCAACGCAGTCCTCGACGTATTCGAGTCGGAAGACCTTCTAGGCATGGCGACCCGTCAGGGAGAGTTCTTGATGCAAAAGCTCAAGTCAATGGCCGCCAAGAGTCCATATGTTGGGCAGGTGCGTGGGCTCGGTGCCATGGTCGCGATGGAGCTGGTGTTGGACCAGACGCTCAAGGAGCCCGCGTCCGAGCTTACCGATCGCGTGCTGCAAAGACTTATGGCACGGGGCGTACTCATGCTGAAGACGGGAGTCTATGGCAACGTGATTCGCTTCCTCGCCCCGCTCAACACGCCGCTAGACATCCTCGCGGAAGCGTGCGAACACCTGGAGACGTCCCTGCTTGAGGGCTGACCGCCTGCGGGACCCGCGAGGGTCCCTTCTCGGGCGCCGGACGCCTGGCGGCGATGGTGGGCGCGGGAGGTTCTGGTCATCAGAAACGGCATCGGTCGAAGATTTCGTGCGAACCACACCGGCACGGCGGGAGCGGGCAGTTGACCCTCCCGGTCGTGCAGGTCGCACGGCCGCGCCCGTGTGTTCGAGAAGTGCTGCCGCGTCGGCCAGAAGCGCGCGAGAGGGTGCAGGACGTCCTCGGCCTTAGTGGGTGAACTCTTGCCAGTGCCCCTCAGAGACGATGTCGACAAGTCCGTCGGTCACTTTGATGGCGGTCTCATCGTCAATTGCGTAGGCCGTCGGCACCCATAGGTCGGCGGCCCACTTCTCTGCGCTGACCATGGAGTTTTCAGGAAACCGCGGATGGTCCAGGTGCGGAAATATCGAGAAAGCGACCAGTCCCAGCGCCCGATCATCTCTCGTAGGTGGCTCCCACTCCACGTACTCCCTGCCGACCTGAGGGGCCATGGCCATGCTGCCGCCGCTTACGCCCACGTAGACCGCTTTAAGCGACGGCAGCGAAGCCGCCAGTCCCGACTCCCGCATCCAGTGCGACAGATACAGGGCGTCACCACCAGCCACCAGCAGGGCATCGGTCTCCTCAACCCAGGGCATCCAGTGCGCCTGACCGAGACTTGGAAGCGCCGTGAGTTCCAACACGCCCATCGACCGCCAGCCGAGATCGCACAAGGGCGTGGCGGCGGCTCCGGTAATGACCCGCCAGGCCACGGCGGGACCACCCATGGCGTACGCGGCGGTCGGAATGACGAGGGCATCGCAGTCCGCGATGGGCTTGTCTAGAAGTTCCTGCAGGGCGGTCCGGATGCTGTCGTTCTTGACACCGCCCGACGTGAGAAGCAGTTTCATGCGTTTGCTCCTTGCGAACCGGATGGAAAACATCTGAAGATCCGGGGTCAAACCCACCCCACCGCCAAGGCGGGGGCTCATGTTTCGTGATGCACGTGGTAGATCCGCATGGCCGCGGCCAGCCGGACCCGGTCGAGACGGCACTTGAACCGCAACCCATAACTGGCACCGACAGGCCGACCGGTACGTCCGGTTCCCGTCGACCATGCGGTACGGGTTCGACCCTGCGTAATCCGTTCCTGCAGCGGCCAAGTCTCCCTGCCTTCCGCGATTTCGGGAAGAATTGAAGGAGACGACAAGGCTCGCGAACCCGTCACGGCCCGCGGACCCGCCGGCGCCCTGTTCTCTATATCGAGGCGCCGGCCCCTCTCTACGAAAACGGGGCTATCGACGAGCGCCCAACACGAAGCTGGGAGAGCCAGCGGTCCGCCCCGGGAGTGAGAGGAGCCGCGATGATAAGGCCGCTCGGCGGCGCGTCCAACTCGCCAGGGTTGTCTGGCAAGAAGCTTCATGGCACCGTACTGGCCGCCCCCCACGCTGTCCGAAAGCGCCGCGTTGAATAGTTCACGGGATTCTCCCCATCGGCCAAAACACGCTCCGCGCGTCTTCGGCCCTGACGGGCCGCGGGGGAGCTTTTTAAGCGGCCGACCCCATCTTGAGCTTGCCCGCGCGCTGCCGACAGCAATCCGGCCCGACCACATACAGTAGTGGCTGAACGAGGAGACCCGCCTCGCCGTGGAGGCGTTCGGGGCGTGGTATCCTCATTCGCGAAGCCTGCCACCACGGCGGCACCCCCGGCCCGAGACAATCCAGTACAACGGAGGGCGTCCATGGACATCCGCGAAGGTCGCCTCAGCACCCTGCTGCCCGAGATGGAGGCCGTGACCTCGCGGCAGTGGACGCGGAAGAGCTACCGGCACGTAGGCCATCTCGCGTGGGCCCGCTGCACGATTCCGACGGAGGACGACCCGCCAGCCGCTGTCTTTACCGACAGCGCTGAAGTGGTGGGGGCAGCCTGGATCGAAGACGGCAACACCTTGCAATGGACTGCCATGGACGCCTCGCTCGCCCTCGATCCGATCCTGGACTGGTTCATCAACAAGAAACCCAGCGATGTGCTGGACGCCATCATGCTGGACGTGGACAGCGAGGCCCAGCCCATTTTCGCGCGGCGTGGATTCGACGTGGTGGCGGACAAGCCGTATTTCGCCCACATGTGGCGAACTCTTGTCGATCTGCCGGAAGTGGGAGTTCTCCCGCGAGGGTGGCGCGCCCGGGCGATGCGCGGCTTAGAGGACGTGGACGCGCGCGTCGCGGTTCACCGTGCCGCCTGGCATCCATCCGGCATGACGGTGACACGGTACAAGACCCTAATGTCCGATGCGGCCTACCGCCCGGAGTTCGACTGGGTGATAGAAGCGCCGGATGGGTCGTTCGCGGCCTCGGCGCTGCTCTGGGCGGACTTCGCCCATGGGGCCAGCCTCCTGGAGCCTGTGGGAACGGATCCGCAGTATCGCCGACAAGGGCTGTCCCGTGCGGTTTGTCTGGCGGCTTTGCACGCGTTCCGGGCCGCCGGGGGAACCGAGGCGATCGTGCAGCCCCGCGGTGACGCCGCTTACCCGATCCCATACCAGCTGTACAGAGGAATGGGCTTTCGATCGATCGCGCGCACGGTCACTTACCGGCGCCCGCTGTAGGGGACGCGCCTTCGTCCGCACCGAGATGACGGGGCAGGGCTCTCGCGGCCCAACGGACTCGATGTGGACCGGGCCCGACACCGCACGCTTCTTCCTGGCGCCGACCATCCGCCGCATCGCGAGCAGGAAGCTCACGGGTGGATATCGTAACTTTGAAACCGAGGGGCCCGAGGGCGTTTTAGGCGTCCTCAGCCAAGGCTCCCGAA
Source organism: Bacillota bacterium (assembly GCA_021797815.1). Lineage (GTDB taxonomy): Bacteria > Bacillota > Sulfobacillia > Sulfobacillales > JAIMBI01 > JAKATP01. The sequence goes on along the minus strand of JAJZYZ010000053.1, from coordinate 2,221 downwards.
CGCATGGCTCATGGCCGCGACCCGTCTCAGTGAAGGGATCCTGGATGGAAGCGACATCGCCAAAGCCGTCTGGCGCACGATCTCCGCTGCCTGCCTGGGAATGGCGGGGTGTCTATGCGATGGCGGCGATCTTGGGTCTTGGACTGCTGATGGTCGCGGGCCGTTATGGATACAGCCGCGATGAACTTTACTTTCTTGCATGCGCACGGCATCTGGCATGGGGATATCCTGACCAGCCGCCGCTGGTTCCCCTCATCGCCCGCTTCATGGTGGCGATCGCTCCGAACTCGGTAACGGTCCTTCGTCTGCCTGCCATCGCATCGGCGATGGCAGTGGTCATCCTGACGGCGCTGATTGCCCGGGAGTTTGGTGGCGGACGCAAGGCTCAGGGGTTGGCCGCCGCCGTCATGACCGTCTCGGTGATGGTGCTGGTCAGCGGTCATCTGCTGGAGACCAGCACCATAGCTCTCCCGCTCTGGGCGCTCCTCATCTGGCTCGTCCAGCGCGCCGTGCGTGCCCGTCACGACCGGCTTTGGCTTGTGATCGGTGCTGTGGCGGGCGTAGCGCTCATGGAAAGTGACCTGGTGCTGGGCCTCATGGGCGCCATCGTGCTGGGCCTCCTCCTGGCAGGGCCCCGCCGCATCTTCCGGACGCCCTGGATCTATGCAGGAGCGGGTCTGGCTCTGGCCATGTGGAGCCCCTACGTGTTCTGGCAGGCCGCGCATGGCTGGCCGGAGCTGGCCGTGGCACATGGCATCGCCACGGGTCATTCGGGCACGTCCACGCCGCGCTGGGCGGTTCTCCCGGGTCAGTTGGAGATGGTGACCTTCATGGCCCCGGTCATCGTGGCCGGTGCGATACGCCTGGTCCGCGGCGCCGACGCCGTTGCGGGCCGCATGTGGGCGGTGGCGTACGGGATCCTGGCACTCGGCATCGAAATCGCGGGTGGGAAAGATTACTATCTCTCCCTCATGATCCCGCTTCTGGTAGCTGCGGGGGCCGAGCCCACCGTCAACTGGGCTTCTCGGGGTCGGCGGCGGCTGAGAGGCGGAGTTCTGGCTGCGGGCTTTGTCGCTTCTCTCGTTCTGGTGCCGGTGGCGCTTCCCGTCTTACCCGTGCAAGAGCTCCACAACACGCCCGTCGTGGCTATCAACTCGACCATGGGCGAAGAGGTGGGCTGGCCGACCTTTGTACAGGAGATTGCGACGGTCTATCACTCTCTTCCGCACGACACCCAGGTTTCCACGATCATTCTCGCCAGTAACTACGGCGAGGCAGGCGCGGTGAATCAGTTCGGACCCGCCGACGGCCTTCCGGCCGTATACAGCGGCCACATGTCGTACTGGTATTGGGGACCGCCGCCCGCCGGCGCGACGACGGCCGTGGCGGTCGGGTTCAGCCGCGGCCAGCTGAGCGGCTTCTGCGGGAGAATCCGGCTTGCGACCCACCTGAATAACCATCTGCAGGTGAAGGACGAGGAGCAGGGCAACCCCGTTTATGTGTGCTCCCATCTTCGCGTGTCCTGGAAGGCTATCTGGCCTCGTCTTAAGACGTACGGGTAACCCCGGGCACAAAAGTGCTCACCTGTTCCGACTTTCAAAGACGTGTGCGAGGGGCGCGTGGGACAGCCTGGTTGGGGACGCGGCTCCAACTTAGCGCCGGCCAGGGGCTTTTCATCGGCTGCCCGCACCGCCGCCTGCCGTCGTTGGATGTCGAGACCTTAACTCATCGGCCGCGCCGGGAGGATACGGCGGGACACTCGCGTGACCTCAGCCCTATTGCGGACGGGGTAGAGGATACGGGCAGGGATCAGCTCGTGAAGCGGGTGTGGCACCACCGCTCCATCGGAAACGCCGAGACCGCTCTGTCGTATGGACGCCGCGGCGGTTAAGCCTCCGTGCTGCCGGCCGGAGAAGAAAGCCCCGCAACTCTTGCGGGGCCTCACATTTTGTTGGTGCGCCCGGCAGGAATCGAACCTGCGGCACGAGGTTTAGGAAACCTCTGCTCTATCCACTGAGCTACGGGCGCACGCTTGCGAGCCAGTATAACACGGTCGGTTTTATCGCCACGCTCGTGTCTGGGGCGCGTCACAGCTCGAGAAACACAGGCTCGGGCGGGGCATCCTGTCCTGCCGACCGGACAGCCCGGCGCACCGCACCGAACAGTGCCCCCTCCCCGGGCTCCATCAGGCGAAAGGGGCGGCGTGCGATGGCCCGCCGGC